>JAGWZR010000113.1 GCA_018968795.1 Planctomycetota bacterium
TTTTGAGCTTGGGGATGAATGGCTGCCCGGAGCGAAGCGGAGGCCATTCATGGGTTTTTACCTGAAGCCCCAGCCTTTAGGCTGGGGAGTGGTTCACTTTGAATTGCTAATAGGTATAATACTGAGACAATACGATACTAATCTTCCGCCCCTGTTATCCTGAACACCTCTTCTAAAGTAGTTTTACCGTCTTTTGCTTTTCTCAAGCCATCTTCCTTAAGTGTTGTCATTCCAGACTTCCTGGCGACTTTTTTGATCTCATCAGTTTCAGCAAAACGATATGCCATATCACGCAAAGTTTCATTTATATCAATAAGTTCGTAAATGCCTGTTCTGCCGTAATAACCTATTTTGTTGCAATGCTTGCAACCCTTTGCCTTATAAAAGGAAAAATCTTTCAAGGTATCTACGGTAAATCCCATGTCTAATAATTGCTCAGCGGTGTATTTAACGGGTTCCTTGCAATTTGTACATAGCATTCTAACCAGCCGCTGGGCCATTATGCCTTGCAGGGAAGTAGCAACAAGAAAGGGTTTTATTCCCATGTTAATAAGTCTCGTAATGGCAGAAACGGCATTATTTGTATGAAGGGTGCTGAGGACAAGGTGCCCTGTGAGAGCAGCAGTGACGGCAATATCTGCAGTTTCAGTATCGCGAATCTCTCCGATAAGGATAATATTTGGATCTTGACGGAGCATTGTTCTTAAAATCGTAGGGAAACTAAAACCAATTTTTTCATTCACCTCGCTTTGGTTGATGCCGGGAATGACATATTCTACGGGATTTTCTGCGGTAATGATCTTGGTATTGGGTTTATTGAGCTCGCTGATGGCGGCATATAACGTCGTCGTTTTACCACTGCCCGTGGGTCCGGTAATGAGAAAGATGCCATTCGGTCTCTTTATAATGGACTGAAAAAGCTTATAGTCATTTTCATAAAATCCCAAATTACTAAGACTCATTAGCGTAACGGATTTTTCGAGAAGACGCATAACAATGCTTTCTCCGTGAATAGAAGGTAAACACGATACGCGAATATCCAGTTCCCCACCTTCTGATTTAAGACCAATACGGCCATCCTGAGGTCTCCTCTTTTCTGAAATATCAATGTTCGCAAGTATCTTGATCCTTGAAATAATAAGATCCCGAAGATGCGTCGGTAATGAATCAGCTTCCTGACATACGCCGTCTATGCGGTATCGAATACGCAACCTATTGGAAAGAGGTTCTACATGAATATCACTTGCACGGGAGGCTATCGCTTTATTGATAATCAAATAAACAAGTTGGATGATAGTGTCTTCGTCTTCGGGGAGAGTTGCATCGGTGACAAGCTCTTTTACCTGTTCAACGTTAGCGGCGTTTGTAATGGTTTCACTGATAGCAAGCTCTTTCAGTAAAGTATCCGCGGATTTTGCCAGTTCTCTATCATAGTATTTACGAATCGCATTCTCAATATTTTCGCGTGCAGTAAGGACGCATTTAACGTCTGCGTTTAGCATAAAGCGTAAGTTGTCCATGAATCCAAGGTCGGGTGGACTGCTTACAGCGATCGTAACGGTATTATTATCCTTTGCGATGGGTATGACATAATGTTTTTTTACGAATTGCACAGGCAATGCGGCAATAACTTCATCTGCAATATTAATTTTAGCGATATCAATTACCGGCAAATTATATTGTGCGGCTAGACACTGAAAAATTTCTGAATAAGTCAAATACCCTAATTTAACGAGCGCATCTTCCAACTTGATACCTTCTTTGTTTTGAGCCTCCTTAGCTTTATCCAATTGTTCTCTGCTAATTATGCCACTGCTTAATAAGGTATCTTCGATTTGATGTGTTGGATACTTCATGTTGAATTTGCTTGAATTGTCCTGTCGGGATATATAAAATCTTGTCCTCTACGGCAATGAAGGTAGTATATTATAACTTTTTAATTATTGCAAGATTTATAAGCATTGACACATGGAACTGCTAAAACGCACTTTAAGTCATATAAAAGAAGTCATAATAGATCCCCGCGGCGGCATTCAGAAAAAGTTCGATGCGTTTGCAATACCAAGAGGAAGCCTGGGACGTCTGGAAGAATTAGCAACGCTATACGCTTCGATAAAAGGCGGTCTAAATTGCGAGATAAAACATAAAAAGATATTTACGATGGCGGGCGACCATGGCGTTGTAGAAGAGGGGGTAAGCGCCTTTCCGCAGCAAGTTACAGAACAAATGGTGCAAAATTTTATAGAAGGGGGGGCTGCTATCAACGTCCTTGCGCGCCACGTTGGCGCGAGGGTAATTGTGGTCGATTGCGGAGTAGCTTCGCATCTTGAGGCAAAGCCTTCTCTGAAGATAAAAAAGGTTGGGCAGGGTACGAAAAATATGGCTAGGGGGCCTGCTATGACAAGGGAAGATGCCGTACGATCTATCGAGATTGGCATTGAATTAATTGAAGAAGAACTAGAAGAGGGGCTGGATATCGTCGGTTTGGGAGATATGGGCATTGGCAATACTACGCCGAGCAGCGCTATTCTTGCCGTCTTAGGGAGGATGGATGTTGATTTGGTAACAGGTCGGGGAACGGGATTGGATGAAAGCGCGGTGCAGAAAAAAATTCAAGCAATAAAAAAAGCTATTGATGTGAATTGCCCCAACCCCAATGATCCTATAGACGTATTGGCGAAAGTTGGCGGGTACGAGATTGGAGGTCTTGCTGGTTTATGTTTAGGCGCTGCGCGCTATCGAATTCCGATAATATTGGATGGCTTTATTTCAACAGCAGGGGCATTGATTGCGAATGCGATCGAATCCAAAGTAAATAAATATCTAATCGCCTCTCATGTTTCCGCTGAAAGGGGACACCGGCTAATGTTAAATCTATTAAACAAAATCCCATTATTTGATTTAAACATGAGACTGGGTGAAGGGACAGGCGCAGCATTGGCTATGAACTTGGTGGAGGCTGGAGTAAAATTGTTAAATGAAATGGCCACATTTCACGAGGCGGGGGTGTCAGAACCGCACGTACGACGTTAAAATACTCATTTTCTTTGTTTTACAACCAGAACTGACATGTATCCCTTCCCGCTCTCCTTTAAGGGCGCGAGATCACACGTAAAATAGGCATTTTTTTGACCGATATAAGAAGCGAATAAGGCATTTTCGGAAAGTTTCATGTCTTCTAATAATCGAATCACCTCATCCAACTTTTTTGCAACCTTCATCATCACAACCGTATCAAATGCCTCCAGAATAGGACGCAATTCCATAATATCTTTTGGCACGGGAACGACTGCCAGCCTCTCATCACCCGTTAATAATGGATAATTGGCGATACATGCAGCGGCATTGTATGAGGTAATACCAGGAATTGTGTGTATGGCTTGCTCTGGCAGCAGGGTGTTTAAATGACGCAACAGATAAATATAGGTACTGAAGGTTAACGGATCTCCCAGTGTCAGATAAGCCACATCATGTCCAGCCATAACTTCAGAACGAATCTCTTCCGCAGCCTTGAGCCATGCGGTGTTCAGGGTGGTTTTGTCTTTCGTCATTGGGTAAACCTGTTCAATGATCCTTTTTCCTTCCACATAATTCCTGACAATCTCTAATGCCAGGCTGTCTTCTTTGGCGTCGGACTTTGGGACAAAGATACAATCCACTCTTTGAATCGTGTGAAGCGCCTTTAACGTGAGGAGCTCCGGGTCGCCGGGGCCCAAACCAATACCGTAAAAATTACCTATTTTCATTTGTATTTACCAGCCACGGAGAACACAGAGTTATAAAGAAATTCGTCTGATTCCATCAATAAGCCTGCTCTCTCCAAAATTTATCAACAACGCGCGCTTTAACCTCGTACTTTTAAGATATGATAGTACCTGCGCTATAAAAACGTCCTCTAGGTTACGTACGGATTTAATTTCAATTACAACTTCTCCATATTTCTTCTGTGTCCTCTGCGCGCTCTGTGGCTAAATTATTTCTTTATAATTACTACGCTTGCACCGTTTGTTTTTATATTTACCGCCGATGTTAAATCCATCTCACGGACACGTTCTTCCGGAAGTGATAAGCTTTCGCACACAAACATCCGCCTGTCATGGATTCCTCTTTCCAACAACCAACGGGCAATAACAGCGGGTGTATTTTTATTGTCAGTCAATATTCCCACCATACAAGTATCTCTGACTTTTCTTATGAGACGTTCATATCCAGTATTTCTTCCGTGCAAACTGATAAAGGAGGCGTTATCCCAACATTCTCCAATGGCAGCAAATGCAAGCTGCATGCTGCTAATGCCCGGAATAATTATGCAAGATTCACGACCTATCTTTTTTACGATCATCTTTGCATAACTGAAAAAACAAGGGTCTCCGCTGACAAGCACAACGACCTGCATAGAAGAACGCCAGCGAGCAATCCTATCAACCATTATTTTATAATTCTTTTCTATGATTATTTTTTTAGCATTGATGTTTGGAAAGAGTTTTAACAGTCGCCGGCTTCCCAAAAGAATATCAGCTTTTTTAATGTTATAAAGGGCTTTGGGAGAAATATACGCTTTTAGTCCCGGTCCACACCCTGCTATGATGACTTTGTTTTTGTAAGATTCAACCATGCTTGAGCGCTATCAGAAATACCTACAATTGAGCCTTTCATATCAAATAAAATCACGCCAGCCTCTGCAGGGGCGAACGGCTGTTCTCCCCTTAAAAAATCAAGTACTTTATCCTCAATCATTTCTGATACATCATTCATTATGGATAAGTTTCCAGAAAATCTTAATAGTTCGACAATCCCTTCTACAGTAGAAACCTCTTTCAAATTGTTGAATATTTCATCTGCTATTCCCCCTTGCGAAGGGGGAGAAATAGGGGGAGGGATTTTGTTGCGTCTATGATGTTCTAAAATATCAATGAGGATGTCATTTGCAGGCTTGGAGACAGCGCTGTGGGTGTGAAAATCACCACGAAGCAGTTTAATTAATTTTCCGGGATGTCCCGCAAGGATAATTTTCTTGAAGCGCCTTTTTAGAGCAGCCTCTAACATGAAACCAACAAAATTGCTCATTTGAATAATTTGGTCTTTGGGAATATGAATCAAATTAAGCATCGAACGTTCGCCTAGACTGCCTGGCGCCAGCACTACGGTTTCATATCCAATTCCTTTGGCAATATCGAGCCCGCATAATAAAGAGGTTTTGAAAGCATCCTCAGACATAGGACGGACAATGCCTGTAGTGCCAATAATGGAAATACCTCCAATAATACCGAGCTTGGGGTTAAATGTCTTCTCACCTAAAGCCCTTCCATTGGGTACAGAGATTATGACCTTTACCCCCGCACCGTTACCAATAACCTCTCTTACGGCATGCTCAATCATACGTCTCGGCACAGGATTAATCGCTGCATGTCCCACCGGCGCCTGTAACCCCGGCTTGGTCACTCGGCCTACACCTTCGCCTCCATCGATCTCAATTGTCCCAGTGTTATTTCGCTCTACTTGTGCGTGTACCTTGCATCCATTGGTCACATCGGGATCGTCTCCCGCATCCTTCTGGACAGCGCACTCTGCTGTATCGTTAGATAATTGTTTATGCAAAATTTTTAATTGGAGTTTTATGCCGCTCGGCGTATCAATTTCGACCTCATCTGGAATATTACCTTTAAATAATCCGATAACTGCGGCTTTAGTTGCCGCAGTCGCACAACTCCCCGTTGTATAGCCAGTTCGTAAAGACATAAATGATATTTTAGATTTACGATTTTAAACTGAAATCGTGTAACTGCTTAGACAACTGAAAGAAACGGTAGCCCCTCTTGATAGAGGGGAGAAAACAGTAAAATAACATTTCTTATGAAAGAATAAAAAATATATAGACCCTCAAATTTCCCCTCTAAAAAGAGGGGATTAAGGGGGATGTTATCAATGCAATACTTCATTTGGTTAAATAGTTACTAAATCGTAAATTTTTGCCAAAATCGGAAAAATATAAGTGTTAAACCACTAATGTTCTTTAGCCAGCTTAATAATAGCATTGACGATGGATACAGCTACAGCGCTGCCTCCCTTTCTGTTCGTATTGGTTATATAAGGGATGGGAATATCCTTGAGTGCATGCTTTGCCTCAACTGCGCCCACAAAGCCTACAGGAATACCTATCACCAACGCTGGTTTTGCAATTCCTTTTTTTATCAGATCAATGATTTCAAACAAGGCGGTAGGGGCGTTGCCAATGACTACAATGCCGTCTTTCATTTCATCTGTTGCCAGTCGCATAGCTGTTGCTGCCCTGGTTTTCCCCAAATTCTTTGCCTTGTCGATAACAGATTTGTCTGCAATTTTACAAACTATTTTACCCCCAAATTTTTCTATGTGACCTTTGCTAATCCCGGATTTCACCATATTCACGTCGGTAACAATGTTTTTCCCATTTCTTAATGAATTAATACCAACCTCAACGGCTTTAGGATGAAAAATCAAATTATACGCATATTCCGTGTCGCCTGTGGCGTGTATAGCGCGCTGGATAATTGACTTGTGTAGCTCAGGCACAGATTCCAAATCAACGAGTTTGTCGATAATTTCAAAACTCTCATCAACGATGGCTTGTGGTTGTTCGATACGCTGCTTGCCCCCGTACTGCTTTTCTACCAACACCTCGTGAATGCGGTCGGCTGCAATCAATGCAATCCGCTCATCAGCGCCGATATTATTTGCATAGATGAATTCAACTTGAGGATATTTCCTTTTTTCCGTTTCTAGCATTTCTGGTATGTCTTTATACACGTGATTTCCCTTAAACAGCAGCAACGGCACTACGACAATTCGGTCTATACCACGTTCTATCGTTTTCTCCACGACCTCTTCAAATCCCGGTTCTGCCAGTTGCAGGAATGCCGCCTCCACTATGTCCCATCGGTTCATCGCACGGAGCATATCAGCTACCTTAAACAATCCGTCATTGCCGCTACTCAATTTACTGCCATGCGAGATTAGTATGATACCTGTTTTCATTCTTATTCTCTTAAATTAGGCTGCCTTTGGCAGCGATTTTTAAGCTCCCCTCTAGAAAGAGGGGCTGGGGGTGTGTTACGGCAAACTTACACACCCCTTTATCCCCTCTTTC
>JAGWZR010000114.1 GCA_018968795.1 Planctomycetota bacterium
CGACTATATTATTAACGGGCTTACCCGAATACGATAAGAATCCCATATTGGGAAATTATTAATACATATCTCCGTATCCACCGTATCCACCACCCCCTGGCGGCATTGGGGGCATCTTCTTCTTTTCTGGTATCTTGCCCACAATAGCATCCGTTGTGAGCAGCAGAGTGGCTATGCTCGCGGCATTTTGTAGCGCTGTTCGCACCACTTTCGTTGGGTCGATAATACCTTCACTCACCATATCGCAATATCGGTTTGCGCTAGCATCAAAACCTTCGTTTCCTTTGGCTGACTCTACTTTTTGCACAACGATGGCGGCGCTTACTCCTGCATTTGCAGCAATCTGTCTCAAGGGGGACCGCAATGCCCTTCGGACAATGTCGACACCCACGCTTTCATCTCCCGTAAGTTTCAGGGTATCTAAAGCTGAAAGCGCTCTTAAAAGCGATACGCCCCCACCGGGAAGGATACCTTCCTCAACTGCTGCACGGGTGGCATGGAGGGCATCCTCTACACGCGCCTTCTTTTCTTTCATCTCGCTTTCAGTAGCGGCGCCCACGTTAATTTGCACTACGCCTCCCGCCATTTTTGCCAGCCTTTCCTGAAGTTTTTCACGGTCGTAGTCGGAGGTGGTTATAGAAATCTTTTTTTTAATCTGTTCAATACGACCTTTAATTTTTTTGCTGTCCCCGGCACCTTCTATGATGATCGTATTTTCCTTATCAATTTCAATTTTCTTTGCACGGCCCAAATCCTTGACTTGGATGGCGTCAAGATTGATGCCAAGGTCTTCAAAAACAGCCTGGCCACCGGTAAGAATGGCAATGTCTTCCAACATCGCCTTGCGTTTATCTCCAAACCCAGGAGCCTTTACGGCAGCGCATTTTAAAGCTCCGCGAAGTTTATTAACAACCAGCAAGGTTAGCGCTTCCCCTTCAATTTCTTCAGCAATGATCAAAAGGGGTTTTCCTGTTTGAGAAACCTTTTCTAATATAGGCACCAACGCCTTGGCGGTAGTAATTTTTTTCTCATGAATTAAAATATAAGCGTCTTCCAATACGCACTGCATCGCATTGGGGTTCGTAATAAAATACGGCGATAAGTAACCCTTATCAAATTGCAGACCTTCAATCCATTTCGCCTCGGTTTCCAGACTTTTACCCTCTTCTACCGTTATAACGCCATCCTTTCCAACCTTCTCCATGGCGTCGGCTATGATTTTCCCAATTTCGGTATCATAATTCGACGCAACGGTGGCAACCTGTTCAATTTCCTTTCGTCCTTTCGTGGAGATACTCATTTCCTTTATCTTTTTCACCACCACTTCAACGGCCTTATCAACGCCGCGTTTGAGCGCCATCGCATTTGCGCCGGCAGTTACATTCTTCAATCCTTCAACAAAAATAGCCTCTGCGAGTACCGTAGCAGTGGTTGTGCCATCGCCCGCAACGTCACTGGTTTTAGAGGCAACGGCCTTTACCATCTGCGCGCCAATATTCTGCATGTGATCTGAAAGTTCAACTTCCTTTGCAACGGTAACGCCGTCTTTGGTAATGATTGGCGACCCAAAGCTTTTTTGGATAATAACATTACGCCCTCGCGGTCCTAATGTAACCTTTACCGCATCTGATAGTTGTTTTACGCCAAGCTTAATAGTTTCCAGCGCATCATGGTCAAATACAATTTTTTTTGCCGACATATCCAAGTATCCTCCAAAATTTTTCTATACATCCATAAAAATATTTGTAATGAAATTAAAATTAGCAAACCTAATGCCGATGAGCTATGTTTACTTAATCATGCCTCGTATTAATTTTTTATGAGCTAAGTTATTGTGAATAAATCAAATAGACTCAGATATGAGATATTGGCAAAGCAATGAATATAATCCCCAATCATTGTAAATATGTCATTATGACAGCATCGCTATTTGAAGAATTATCTATTATGTGTCAATATGACAGGAGTTGGATGTGAAAATTCTGTATTACTTTTTGTGATCGTTGTCCTGTTGCTCAAAAGGTATTTTAGGCAGCAAATCAATGAAGAACAATTGTTATGCTTTTTCCCATCTTAAATTCGGTTCACGAGCAGCCTTGACTTCGTCGGGTCGGCTGATTGGTGTAGTTTTGGGAGTTTTCTGGATTACCTCGGGCTGTTGTTCAATATCTGCAGCTATCTTGATCATAGCAGTAGCAAAGGCGTCTAATGTCTCACGTGATTCCGTTTCCGTAGGTTCTATCATGACAGCCTCTTCCACAATCAATGGGAAATAAATCGTAGGGGCGTAGAAGCCATAATCTAGCAGTTTTTTAGCAATGTCCAGGGCTGAGACATCTTTTTTCTTTTGCCTTTTAGCTGAGATAACAAATTCATGCATACAGATCTTACCATAGGGAATGTCATAATATTTTTCGAGTTTATGTCGGAGATAGTTGGCATTTAAAACGGCAAATTCACCCACCTTGCATATACCTTCTTTGCCTAAGGACAGCAAATAGGTATATGCCCTAATCATCATACCGACATGACCATAAAACGCCCTCACCCTTCCTATTGAATTAGGACAATTATGATTCAAGACATAGGTGTTATCCTTCGGTTCGATCCGTGGGACGGGGAGAAATTGTTTTAATTTTTCACTAACTCCAATGGGACCTGCGCCAGGGCCGCCACCACCATGTGGAGTGGAAAATGTCTTGTGGAGATTTAGGTGCAAGATATCCACACCCATATCTCCTGGGCGAGCCATCCCCAGCAGGGCGTTAATGTTTGCCCCATCGCAATAGACGAGTCCGCCTGCATCGTGGGCGATTTTGCATATTTGCAAAATATCCTTCTCGAATAAACCAAGGGTATTGGGATTGGTAATCATGAGCGCAGCCGTATCACGTGTAAAGGAATCTTTGAGCTTCTTTATATCGACAAGACCGCTGGCATTGGACTGAATTGATTCGACCTCATAACCGCAAAGGGCTGCCGAGGCTGGGTTGGTACCGTGCGCAGAATCTGGAATAATAATCTTATGTCTGGTTTCGCCTTGTTTCTCCATATAAGCGCGGATTATTAACATGCCTGTTAATTCACCATGGGCGCCTGCCGCTGGCTGCAACGTAAAAGCGGACATCCCTGAAATGTCTTTGAGTATTTGTTCAAGGTTATAAAGTAGTTTTAGGATACCTTGACACTGTTCGACAGGCTGATAGGGATGTAAGTTCGTAAAACCTTCCAGACGCGCTGACTCTTCATTAACCTTGGGATTGTACTTCATTGTACACGAACCTAAGGGGTAAAAATTTGTATCCACACAGTAGTTCATTTGGGAGAGTCTGGTGAAATGTCGTACGACATCGATCTCTGAAACCTCGGGTAATATTGCTTCCAGCTTTCTTAACATATTTTGAGGAATAAAACTTGTTATAGATTTTTCAGGCACATCACAGGCAGGGAGCGTAAAACCACGTCTACCAGGAGAAGATATTTCGAATATAAGCGGTTCAGTCTTGTTCATAATTTTCGTTTCTTTAATCATCATGAAAAGGGACTCGCTGCAACGTGTCCCTACTCTATATTTTTGACAACTCAGCAATCAAACGGTCAATCGATTCTTTAGTTTTTGTTTCGGTTGCGCATAAGAGCATGCTATTGCCCAGTTCGGGGTAAAATCTAGAAAGTTCCAATCCCCCGATAATCCCTTTTTTTAGTAAGTAATCGTTAACTTTACCTACTTGGATATTGCCTTTAGCTTTTAAGGCAAATTCATTAAAGAACGGTTTTTTAAATGCAGGTTCAAAAACATTCAGGGCACAAAGTCTTTCATAAGCGTAATGGCTTTTTTGTATATTGAGATTGGCGAGTTCCGTCATGCCCGTTCTTCCCAAAGCACACAGGTAGATGCATGCCCTCAGTGCAAGCAGTCCTTGGTTAGTACAGATGTTGGAAGTTGCCTTTTCTCTTCGGATATGTTGTTCCCTGGCCTGCAATGTAAGGACAAAACACCTCTTTCCATTACTATCCACCGTTTCGCCTGCGATCCTTCCCGGTATCTTGCGCAAGAGTTCTTTTTTTACGGTGAAAAATCCCAGATATGGGCCGCCGTAGTTCAGATAATTTCCCAAAACCTGCGCCTCGCCAACGGCGATGTCGGCATTGTATTCTCCGGGTGGTTTCAGCAAACCCAGAGAAATAGGGTTTACACAGGCTATAAAAAGCGCATCGTGCTTGTGGGTAATATTTGAGATAGCCTCCATATCCTCAATACAGCCGAAGAAATTTGGATTTTGAATTAACACGGCAGCGGTCTTATCATCCACAACCTTTTTTAATCGTTCTATATTTGTTGTGCCTTCGGGCGAGTCTATTTCAATAATTTCAGTATGTAATCCTTTTAAATAGGTTCTGAGCACCTGTCGATATTCAGGATGGATTGCCCTTGAGCAAACGATCTTGTTTTTCTCCTTCAAGCGTATGGACAATAACGCTGCCTCTGTCAAGGCAGTAGAACCGTCGTACATGGAGGCATTGGATACATCCATACCCGTTAGTTCGCACATTAATGTTTGGAATTCATACATTACTTGAAGTGTGCCCTGGCTTACCTCGGGCTGATAGGGTGTGTAACAGGTATAAAATTCACTCCTCGCCGCCAGATGATCCACAATGGACGGAATATAATGTTCATAGGCACCTGCGCCTAAAAATGAAATACATTTATCGGTACTGGCATTCCTTTCACTTAACTCTTTTAATATTTTTAATACCTCCGGTTCAGAAATGCCGTGTGGTAAGGCTAAGGAGAATTGTCGGAGCGTCTTTGGTATATCCTCTAGCAGGGCTTCAAAAGAAGGTATCCCCATCTCTTTCAGCATTATTTCTTTATCACGTTCGGTATTCGGGATGTAATCCATAGCATTTTTAGTTAGCAACTCTAATTAGGCTGCCTTTGGCAGCGACTTTTAAGCTCCCCTCTAGAAAGAGGGGCCGGGGGTGTGTTGCGGAAAATTTACACACCCCTTTATTCCCTCCCGTATCGGAGTGCGGGACAAGCCTTTTTAGAGGGGAATTCAAAAGATTGAAATTTCTCATCGTTAAAGAACCGATTGCTGATGTGGTAGAAATTGAAGCAGAAAACAATAAGACAATCAATGGAAAAACACGTGGTATTGTTTAGAATTTAACTCTATGCAACGCATGCTGTTTTTATTATGTTTTCTGGTCGGGCGTATAAATACAAAGACGGTTGCGACCTTCTTCTTTCGCCCTGTATAAAGCGATATCGGCACTGGAGAGTAATGTTTCTATTGCGGTGCCGTGCTCAGGAAAGAGGGCAATGCCTATACTAACGGTAATAGAAAAGGATTCGTTTTCTTCCATCGCGGCGCTACGTCTAATCGATTCGATGATTTCTCTGGCGACTGATTGTGTCTGTTCTAAATTGGTACGATGCAGGATAATGGCGAATTCATCGCCTCCTAACCTGGCGAGTGTATCTGTACGGCGAATCCTTTTCCGTAACAGACCAGCCACTGTTTTCAGGAGTTTATCTCCTGTCTGATGACCAAAGGTATCATTAATATTCTTGAAATTGTCAAGGTCAACAAACAACAATGCGCCATGTATTTTATATCGCTGCACATGGGTAAGCCAGCGTTCCAAATCCTTCTGAAAGTAGCGGCGGTTATAAAGATTCGTAAGCGGATCGCGGTTAGCCATGTATACAAGCTGCGACTCGGCTCGTTTACGTTCGGTGATGTCTTCTTTAACTGCAAGAAAATGGGTGATAACCCCTTCCGAATTTTTGATTGGAGAAATATAGGCGTGTTCCCAATAGAGCCCTCCAGTCTTTTTCTTATTATAAAATTCCCCCTGCCATTCGCCTCCAGCGGTAATAGTTTCCCACAGACGTTTATACTCTTCAGGCGGTGTCTGTCCTGATTTCAGGATGCGCGGATTTTGGCCGACAGCCTCTTCTCTGCTGTAACCTGTTATTTGGGTAAACTTGGAATTAACATATTCGATGTTGCCTTTTATGTCAGTAATCATTACAGCGTTTGGGCTTTGTTCGATAGTGCCGGATAATTTCTGAAACCGTTCTGTTACCAGCTTGTGATCAACCTCAATACGATCAATAGGATTGCCTATCTTATTTGCTATATGTGAAATGATAAAGTTGCTGACAACCAGAGTAAGGATTGCCAGCAGTGATGATACAAACGCGGGATTCCTTCCCAAATGTAAGATAACAATGGCGTCTAACCAAAAATCAAACAAGACGACAGTGCCAACAAGGGTGAGAAATACGCGCATCAGACGAGAGCGTGTTGATGAACCTACTACCAGATACAGTGGCCAGTACTGCGGACCAGCGGACGAGATTAATCCTATACCCATAAGCACAAAGGCAATCGCCGTTGTGAGAGACATCGGTACTCTCCTTGCCCAATAAAATAGTGGTGTGGCGTACGAATATCCAAGTATTACCGTCGATCCTATTACTACCACCATGGTTGCAAGGATTGATGCTGCGCCTTTGCAGCGCCTTTCACTGCCGAGAGGAAATGACAGCAGCAAAAGCGATATGCCAATCAGAAGAAAAGTTACCGCCGTCATAGAAGACATCATACTTATAGGAACCATGCCGGACGTTTTTTCGGGGGTGCTGAACAGTACTTGGTTAATACCAAAATTAATACCGGAAAAGTATTGGACAATTATCAAGATGGCGAATAGTAAATCAAAGATTACAACGATCTTAATAAACTGGTGGGCAACGGGGTGTGTGGAATGATAGGCAAGGATAAACAGCGCACAACCTAATGCTACAAATGCAATGGAAGTGTTTTGGCCCATCGGTACGTAGTCAAAGCAAATACTAGCCAGCAACAGAAAACCAGATATCCAGCCCATTATTGCTGCCACGCCGAGGCCAGCCGCCGTTCCACCGCATACTTGTGCAACACGATTGTAATTGTATTTGTTTATTGAAAGAGCGTCATGTTTTATATTTTTTACGCTTATCTCCATAGCAGACTGTCCATAGCGAACGACTTAAATT
>JAGWZR010000115.1 GCA_018968795.1 Planctomycetota bacterium
AAACAGCCATCTCCGGGTCAAAAATAATCTGAATATTATCCGTGGTATAAACCATATCCCCAAATGGCCTGCCATATCGTTGAGCATGGTCTGGATGATCAGGTCGTAATCTACGCCCGAAGGACAGATGCTGGAGCATCGGAGGCACTTTTTGCAGGAGAGGAGATAATCCCTCAATAGTTCCGTGTAAAAAATTTCGCCGTTACGCAAGGCTTCGGCAAGGCTGATACGACCGCGTGCCACCATAGATTCGTTGCCGGTTTCTAGAAAAACAGGGCAGATTGAGCGGCATTTGCCGCATTTGGCGCACTTATTAACTTCTCTTTCCACTTCCTGTGTAACCATGTTTTTCGCTCCAGTATACCTTATGCTTCGTCCTTTTCTTCGCAGGATCGCTTCCGATGAATCTTGGCAGACTATTAATTTTACTATAACACAAATTTAGTATGATTTAAATAAATTAAGTGGTATCATTTGTTCAGACCAATTGGAAAAATATTTGAAACCGCAGAAGACGTAAAAGCTGGAAGTGGTGAACCCCGGGAACGCAGTTATCTCGTTTTTCCATTAACAATTTCTCAGCATTCTTATGGTTAGGTGTTTATTGTTGTTCTTAAAGAAGTGAGAATATTATGCCGCGAATTAAAATTCTTCCTGAATCTGTCACCAATAAAATTGCCGCAGGCGAGGTAATTGACCGCCCGGCATCGGTGGTAAAGGAGTTGATTGAAAATGCGATCGACGCCAAGGCAACAAAAATTGATACCTATCTGGAGGACGGTGGGAGAAAATTGATACGGGTCTCGGATGACGGTATTGGAATGGATGCAGAAGACCTTGCCCTTGCATTTCAGAGCCACGCCACCAGCAAGCTTCACCATGCGGACGACTTATTTGCAATTCACACGTTAGGTTTCCGAGGAGAGGCGCTGCCGAGTATCGGAGCTGTTTCGCACGCCAGTATCATTTCTCGGGTTAAAGGGACTATGAATGGGGCGGAAATAAAGATTGATGGTGGAGTTCTTGAAAAGATCAAAGAATGTGGCGCGCCTGAAGGCACACAAGTTGAGGCGCGCGATTTATTTTTCAATGTCCCTGTCCGCAAGAAATTTTTAAGAACAGTATCTACGGAAATGGCATATATTTCTGAGGTATTGACAAGGTTTTCACTCTCCTATCCAAAGATCCATTTTACCCTCATGCATAATAACAGAACTGTTTTCAATCTTCCGCCTGTTCAGGACACAGCCGAGCGGATTGCAACAGTCTTCGGTGAAGAGATGAGAAAGCACCTCATTCCCGTGTTTCTTAGAGAAGAAATGTTTACTCTTTCAGGATATATTGCCCCCCCCTTTTTTGATAAAGCCAATGCTCGAATGCAGTTTATATTTTTAAACGGACGCTATATCAAGGATAGCGCCATCTTCCGCGCTATTACCGAAGCCTATCATGGGAAATTGATGCACAAAAGGTACGCAATTGTGTTTTTGTTTCTCCAGGTAGAACCATCGGAAGTAGACGTGAACGTTCATCCAACAAAGATAGAGGTACGTTTTCGAAACACCGGCATCATTTATAATTATATCCTTTCTGCGTTAAAAGAAAGTTTAAACAAATCAGCGATTAAATCCGTAAGTATGCCGTCTCGCATTCCACAGATGGAGAAGGATGTTGTAAGGTCGGAAGTTAACCTTCTAAAAAAATCTCTATGGGAAGAGTTTTCTTTTGGAAAAACAAATGAAATGGAATCGAGGACAGATATCCAGACCCATCTAAAGACAGATGAGAGAGAAAATTTCCCTCCTGCTGGAGGCTTTGATAAAAAAAGAACGTATATTCAAATCCATAATGCCTTTATCGTTGAAGAGGTGGATGATGGGTTAAATATTATTGATCAACACGCCCTGCATGAAATAATTTTATACCATGAAATAGAAAGAAGTATAAGCGCTTCCAAACCATTAAGTCAACGCTTATTGATACCAGAACTGGTAGAATTGAGTCCAAAAGATTTTTATAACATTATCAGCTTGAAGGACTATCTGGAAAAGCTTGGGATTGAGATCGAGGAGTTCGGGCAGCATACAATAGTAATTCGCGCCTTCTCACAGATTTTAAAGAATTTAAATAGTAAAAAATTTATGGAAGACTTAGTTGCCGAGTTGAGCGAGGAAGGTTATCTTAAAAGCAAAGACAAGACCTTAAACAAATTAATCAGCATTATGGCATGTAAGGGGGCGATCAAGGCAGGCCAGCGGCTGGAACTACAAGAAATAGAAGAGCTGCTAAAAAAGAAAACGAGTATAAATGCGTACACAAATAATTGTCCTCACGGCAGACCAACTACCTTACATTTTTCTTTTGACGAGTTACAAAAGCAGTTCAAAAGAAAGTAGCACATGCAATAAACTCTAAGTTATCCTATGTTTTTTTATAATGAGCGTTTAAGTCTATATGAACAGCCAGAAATACCTTGACTTTTATTTTCGTGAGTGATAAGATTTTTGTAAACAACCAATAGTCATCGGCCAATTATCGGGGATATATGCGTGTTTGAACTTGTTATCGAAACGGATTTTTCTGCAGCGCATAACCTGCGAGAATATGAGGGCCCGTGCGAGAAACTTCACGGTCACAATTGGAAGGTACAAGTAGTAGTAAAGGCTGAAAATTTGGATAAGCTAGGCATGGTTCTAGACTTCAGAGAAGTAAAAAAAATTATTGCGGAAATTATAAACAAATTTGACCACAACTATTTGAATGAATTGTCAGATTTTAAGATCTTGAATCCAACTACTGAAAACCTCTCTAAAATACTTTATAACGAGTTAAAAAATGCCTTACCAACGGGGATAAAAGTGAGCAGGGTCACAACCTGGGAATCCGACCGTTGTGGGGCTACTTATTTCGAATAGCAGCTCTTTTACAATTAAGCGTAAATATATGGCGGTAACATTACAATTAGCGCTTGATTTTGTTGACCTTCACAGGGCTTCAAAGGTTGCTGAGGAAGCAATTAAGGGGGGTGTAGATTGGCTGGAGATAGGCACCCCGCTTATTAAAAGCGAAGGGATGAATGCGGTGCGCCATTTTAGGAAATTGTTTCCCGCTACAACCTTAGTGGCAGACATGAAGACAATGGATGCGGGTCGTACGGAAATGGAAATGGCAGCCAAAGCAGGCGCTGATATTGCTGTTGTAATGGGAAACGCCCCTCGTTCAACTATTAAAGAGTGTATACAAGCGGGGAAAAATTACGGTATAAAAATTTGCGTAGATTTTATGGACAATGGCAAGATTGAGGAGCGTATTACCGAGATAGAAAAATGGGGAGCAGATTATATTGCCATTCATACTTCCATAGATGATCAAATGTATGGCAAGACGCCCTTCAGCACATTCCAAAATATTTGCAGTAAGGTAAAGATACCTCTTGCCATAGCAGGCGGCATCAATTCAGAAAATGTAATAGACGCTGTAAACATGGGGGCAAGTATTATAATTGTCGGCGGTTATATCAGTAAATCAAAGAACGCAAAAGCTGCTGCAGAGAACATTAAGAATGCGATCAAAGAGAACAAAAGAATTGATACACCGCTCTTTAAAAGGGTAACGCGCGAAGGTATACGCGAGGCGTTAATTAAAGTTTCTACAGCAAATATCTCGGATGGCAGTCATCGCGCAGAAAGTATTACAGGCATATACCCGATATATCCAAATATTAAATTGGTAGGGTGCGTCGTTACTGTTCGGACGTATCCCGGCGATTGGGCAAAGCCCGTAGAAGCTGTAGATATTGCGAAAGAAGGCGATGTGATTGTGATAGACGCAGGTGGTGTTATGCCTGCGGTGTGGGGGGAGTTGGCGACCCATAGCGCTTTGCAGAAAAAAATAAGCGGAGTGGTAATTCATGGAGCAATGAGGGATATTGCTGAGATAAGAAAATTAAATTTCCCTGCCTTTACGAAAATGGTAACACCGACTGCTGGCGAACCAAAGGGATTAGGAGAAATTAATATACCGATCCGTATCTCAGGAATTCAGATTAATCCAGGAGATTGGATTATAGGAGATGATGACGGGTTAATGGTGATACCGCTGCCGGAAGCCGAAGTTATGGTTAATCGGGGTATGGATTGCTTGGAAAAAGAGAACAGGATTCGACAAGAAATATTATCCGAAAAAAGTTCTTTAGGAAAAGTCATGGATGTGTTAAAATGGGAAAAGATGGATTAACCTAAAGATTCGTTGAAGGCGATCGAATAATGAAATGTGAGTCTTGTAATAAAAAGCACGCAACGGTACATTTAACCGAGATTGTTGGTAATGTGAAGAAAGAGCGGCATCTTTGCGAAGAGTGCGCTCAGAGCGTTAATACGCAACTTGCAAAAATACCCTCGCCTTCTGAGATATTGACAAGCCTCATTAATCAAGTGGCGCCAGAAATCGGTGAGATGTCTAAGACTGTTTGTCCTGTATGTGGGTTATCCTACTTAGAATTTCGCTCTCACGGCCGATTAGGTTGCCCAATTGATTATACCATTTTCAAAAAAGGCTTGGTTCCATTATTAGAAAAGATGCACAGCAGTACCCAGCATGTTGGCAAAGTACCGTCGAGGGCTGGAAAAGAATTAATTAAGAAAAATGAACTCGTGCAATTACGGAATGAACTGAACAAGGCTGTAGAAAAAGAGGATTACGAAAAAGCGGCAGAGTTACGAGATAAGATTTATGAACTTTCAGGCAACAACGATGAAGATCAGTGATTTAGCTGATAATACTGGTGAATGGCTTAGGGGAACAGGAAGCGAGTCCGATATTGTTATCAGTAGCAGGATTCGTTTGGCTCGAAATGTGGCGCGATTCCCCTTTCTTTTAAGGGCAAACGCAAAGCAAAAAAAAGAATTAGAAGAAATTGTAAGCAACAAAATTAAAGAAGCAGCGATTACTCAAGACCTTTGCTATATAAATCTCGCAGATATCACACCCGTAGACAGGCTTTTTCTCGTAGAACGACATCTCATCAGCAAAGAACACGCTGGAGGAGATGGCGACCGGGGCGTAGCCTTTGGTAAATCAGAAACCATAAGTCTGATGGTCAACGAAGAAGATCACCTAAGGATACAGGTTATTCGCTCTGGATTTGAAATGAAAGAGGCGTGGAAAACGATTGATGAAATTGATAATAAATTAGAAAAAAAGATAAGTTACGCTTATTCTTCAAGGTTTGGCTACCTGACGGCCTGTCCTACGAATGTTGGCACAGGAATGAGGGCGTCGGTTATGTTACATTTGCCTGCATTAGGGATGACCCACCACATCGAAAAAGTATTTAACGCTGTTATGAAACTAGGGCTGGTGGTAAGGGGCTTATACGGTGAGGGAACACAGGTCTCCGGAGACTTATATCAAATATCAAACCAGTTTACTCTCGGCAAATCGGAGTTGGAAATTATTGAAATTATAGAAAGTGTAATTCCCAGGATTACCAGTTACGAGCGTATGGCAAGAAAGGCATTACTCTCTGAAAGTCGAGAGCAATTAGAAGACCGTGTATGGCGATCATATGGCATGCTTAAGGTGGCACGGACAATGACTTCTGAGGAGATGATGCATCTGTTATCCCAAGTCCGTATGGGGGTAAACCTAGGAATAATTAACGATGTTGAAATGAAAACATTAAATGAGCTTTTCATTCTTACATTACCGGGTCACTTGCAAAAACTAGAAGGACGCGAGCTTGATTCCACGCAGAGGAACATTATTCGCGCATCGTATGTGAGAACACGCCTGGAAAAGATTAAAAATTGAAAGGATAGGTGTTGTTATGTTTGATCGATTTACTGACCGTGCTAGAAAAGTTATGGCGCTCGCACGAGAGGAGGCCAGGCGGTTTAATCACGAATATATTGGGACAGAGCATATATTGTTGGGACTCGTGAAAGAAGGCAGCGGGGTCGCCGCTAATGTCCTGCAAAACCTGGATATAGAACTGAAGAAGATACGCCTGGAGGTAGAAAAAATTGTTCAAAGTGGATCCGACCTGGTTTCGGTTGGCCAATTACCATTCACTCCGCGAGTAAAAAAGGTGTTGGAATATGCAATGGAAGAGGCGCGGGCATTAGGCCATAATTACATTGGGACAGAACATTTATTATTGGGTTTGCTCAGAGAACAGGAAGGTGTTGCCGCACAAGTATTGTTAAACTTGGGGGTAAAATTGGAAGACGTGCGGGAAGAAGTTATAGGTCTTTTGGGTTCAGAGGCAGTGCAGGGTGGTGTCGCCCAAGAAAAAGAAGAAAAGAAAGGAAAATCAAAAACCCCAGCATTGGACTCTTTCGGCAGAGACCTTACTCAACAAGCCCGAGAACATGAACTCGACCCCGTCATTGGTCGTCAAGATGTGATTGAACGCGTCATCCAGATTTTATGCCGCAGAACCAAAAACAACCCCGTGTTGTTAGGTGAAGCCGGCGTAGGAAAGACAGCCATTGTTGAAGGGCTTGCACAGGCTGTGGTACAGGGAAATATTCCCGAACTGTTACGAGACCGCAGGATTGTTGCCCTCGACCTTGCGATGATGGTGGCTGGCACTAAATATCGAGGTCAGTTTGAGGAACGTATTAAGGCTGTAATGTCTGAAGTAAAAAGGGGAAAGAATATTATCCTGTTTATTGATGAATTACATACCCTAGTAGGGGCAGGCGGCGCAGAGGGCGCAATTGATGCATCCAATGTTTTAAAACCCGCCTTATCACGAGGGGAAATCCAATGTATCGGCGCTACTACGCTGGATGAATATAGAAAGTACATCGAGAAAGATGGCGCCCTTGAAAGGAGATTCCAAACGATTGTCGTTGAACCTCCTTCAAAGGCAGAAACCATTGAAATATTAAAAGGGCTTCGCGATCGATATGAAGCCCATCACAAGGTTCAAATTACGGATGAGGCGTTAAGGTCTGCAACCGAGCTTTCGGTTCGTTATATTACCGGAAGATATCTTCCCGATAAGGCAATTGATGTAATTGACGAGGCATGC
>JAGWZR010000116.1 GCA_018968795.1 Planctomycetota bacterium
TATTCAGTCTCTGAATGTGGAAATTATATAATGCGCTGCATTTAAGGTAACCGTCAAATAAACGGCAATCAAGGTAATCATACCGTAAATCGGTAGGCTTTTATAAAACTTTTTATAGACCCTGACTATGCATATTTTGACAACTATCGTGAAAAAGATAGCAATCCCCATATAGGCGTGGATGGCATCCTCTGCAGACAAGGAAGTAGTTATTCTGATAAACTTTTGAAACATTATTACGCAAATAAATAGATAGAGTACGAAAAAAATATATCCACATATACGATGCGCCCATCTGAAGTATTCTTGGCGCGCTGTATTATTTCGACCCAGCAGGGTAAGAATATGCGTAACGGCAATAATACCGATAACGAGTAAACTAAATGCTAATATACAATTCGTATTCTGACTCATTACATTTTCCCCCGAACCTATTTTAATAGACTTTTGATGTCAAAATCTGTTTCCAATATTTTCCCTTTGACCCTACTCACATCTACCTTTTTTTCAATGAGCTGGCATATCTCATACGCATTCTTCGAATCACCCAGGAAAATTGCAGCTACGGGCTTTCCTTCCTTGATAAAAAGCTTTTTATATATATACCTATCCGGGTTCTTTACTTTAACCTGTTCTATAGTTTTATCTTCTGTCAGGATGTCACCCATTGAAGTAAGATGAATTCCCACGATCTTCAGGGTCGTGTATGGCACAGTGCCCATATATCCTTCATTTCCACCAGCCATGTTGATGCCTGCAACTACCCCCTGTCTTTGTGCGGCTGGCCAGATACCATACGCAATGCCCTTATGCTCTGCCACATCCCCGGCAGCATATACATTAGGAATATTGGTCTCCATACGATCATTCACAAGTATTCCCTTATTTACAGAAACACCTATTGCCTGGGCAAGCGCAATATTGGGTTTAATGCCTGCAGAAACCAAGATAAAATTACTTTTAATGATCTTTCCGTCAGTCAATTCAAGTATTTTTGTGTGATCTTCGTCTTTTATAGATTTAGTGTTAGCGCCCAGTAAGAATTTAAGCCCCATACTCTCCATTTGTTTCTGCAAGAATGCAGCGCCTTCCGCGTCTAATTGTCTTGGAAGTAGGCGGTCAAAAATTTCAACAACAGTCACAGAAGTCCCCAATTTTCTGAGACCGTTTCCTGCCTCAAGACCAAGTAATCCTCCACCAATCAAAGTAACCGCCTTTGCTCCGGCTGCACGCCTTATAATGGTCGTAACGTCTTCCACCGACCGTAAAGTAAAGACCCCTTCTGTAGTATTGATTCCATCAATAGGAGGCAGGACACCACTGCTGCCCGTGGCAAACAAAAGTTTGTCATAGGAAAAATTGGACCTGTCTGCAAGAGTAATCTTCTGATTTTTTGGATCGATACTTTTTACGGTGCAATTGAGATACAACTGTATTTTGTTTTTATAATACCACTCGATGTTGTATACGTAAATTTCTTCAACTGCAACCTCCTTGGCCAATAGTTCAGGTAGTCTGGGCCTAGAGTAAAAAGGGTAGTGATCCTGCGTAAAAATCTTTATTTCTGCCGAAGGGTCTTTATCGCGAACGTTTTTTGCCGCACTGGTTCCCGCTACTCCGTTTCCAATAATAAGGTAATTCATCCTTAGAATAATCCCTCTTCTTTAACTTATCGTCCAAAACTAATTCCTATCGATTCTGCCGTTTTTACCAGTCCTTCTTCGGTTGGCACTCTTTTTTGATCTTTAACAGCCTCGCTTAAAGGAACAGATTCAATCTTTTGTCCCCTTAAACAAACCATCTCGCCAAGCCGTTTTTTAGCAATCAGATCAACCACTGCCACGCCAAACCGAGTAGAAAGAACACGATCAAAGGCATCAGGGGTTCCTCCTCTCTGCAAGTGTCCCAGGACAACACAGCGCACCTCCATCTCGGTGCTTTTGCAAATACAGTCTCCAACCATGTTCCCAATCCCGCCAAGACGTTCAGCGCTACCACCCGATTCTGCGGCAGACAGTAACGAAACATCGCCCCCTATTGGTTTTGCGCCCTCAGCAATAACCACGATACTTGATTTACTCCCAGTATCTTTACGGTCTTTAATCTTCTTACACACCTTTTCAATATCATAGGGAATTTCGGGGATGAGAATCGCATCTGCGCCTCCTCCAATCCCAGTTTCTACGGCTATCCAACCAACATAGCGGCCCATGACTTCAACCACCATAACCCTGTGATGACTTTCTGCTGTGGTATGAAGACGGTCCAGCGCCTCGGTAGCCGTTTCTACGGCGGTGCTAAATCCAAAGGTAACATCCGTCGCCATAATGTCGTTGTCTATCGTCTTGGGAACTCCAACGACTGGACAACCCATCTTGAATAGTTCATAAGCAATCTTTAGCGACCCATCGCCCCCAATAACAATCAGGGCATCCAAACCCAATGATTGAACATTTTTGATTACCTCTCTGGAAACATCCCTTACCTCAGACTTGTCATCAGTTTTGACTTTATATTTAAAGGGATTGGCCCGATTGGATGTGCCGAGGATTGTTCCTCCAATTGGCAAGATTCCACGAACGCTCCAGGGAGTTAAAACTCGCATCCTATTAGGAAGAACAAGGCCGTCAAAACCATCCTCAACCCCGATTACCTCGCATTGATATTTCACAGAGGCAGCCTTTACAACGGCACGGATAACGGCATTCAATCCCGGACAATCACCGCCGCCTGTCAAAACACCGATCTTCTTCATACGCCTTTGCCTTTTTTGTAAGGTCTTCCAAATGTAAAAATTAATCTTCCCCGTATAATATTTCTACCAATAGTTTAATGTTATTGTCCTTACAGTCAACAACAACAATAATTAAACAGACAAATCCCCCCTCACTCACGCTTTTATAAAGGAGAAGCAAATGGGATGAATTAAGTCGTTTACTGGACTAAAGCGAGGTTTTCGTTTTAGATCGCCTCAAAAAAGCGATTGGCCGAGAAGGCACATCCTACTTGAAAGAACTGTCTATTTAGCCAAGTATTGTTAATTACGTTTCAGATAAAACCTTTGATTTACGATCTCTTTTTAGAAACCAGTTTTCGCACGTACTTGGCCAGCGCTTCTATCTCTTCGGGCTTTAACTTATCACTCCATCTGGGCATCTTGTCTTTACCATTGGTAATGGAATTAAGTATCTCCTCGTCTTTTTTTTTGCTCTGCCAATCAGGAGCTGCAAAATTTGGCGCTTTCAATTCATGTCCTCTCTTCGTACCTTTACCATCGGCACCATGACACGTAGCACAATGGTACTCGAATAAATTCCTTGCATTAATTTCTTCGCCTTCCTGCCCAAAGGCAGTTAAAAAACCAAAATACGAACCCGCTATGGCAAAAAAAGTAGTTATATAAACTGCGGTCTTTTCCCAATCAGCCATAATTCAAAAAAAACTCCTCCACAAAAAGAAACTGTTCCTTTTACTTGAATTTTTATTTCTTTCCAAAACTCCTGACAACAGGCACCAATGCCTTTATCTCTTCCTGACTTAGTTTTTCTTTAAATGGCATCATCTTTTCTGGGGTACCATTGTTAATTTGCTTGATGATCTGCTCATCGGTTACCTTTGCCTGCCAAGCCGCATCGGTAAAATCACGCGCTTCCAATCCCACCCCCAGATCTGTAGGCTTCCCATTTTCGCCATGACACGTTTTGCAATGGGTCATATAAAGTTTCTTGGCGTCGATATCGGCAGCGCTTGAAACAGAGGTTCCTGAAAAAAATACAATAACACCCACAACAACTACAAATGACGTTGCCGTAAAAATTCCTGTCTTGTGCATATCTTTCTCCTCCAAATGTTTATAAGGTTTGAAATTCTTTTCAATTCGATACTTCTCAGCGCTAAAAACTTCGGTTTAATTCCACCTCTTCTCAGAACGGCAAGACCGTGAACCTTATCCTTCATAGGTAAGAACACGGATAATACCCATTGTACCACCATCGTTGTTTGTGGTACTATCAGAAACGGAAACAACCTTTTTTATATTGTTTTTCTGTAAAAAATCATTCACCTCCTTATCCAACGCCACGAGTTCGTTATGAACTTGAAATATCTTCAGAGGCGAAGTAAATGTTTTTACTTTCACCATAAATTGATCCCTCCTTAAAATAATTCAGAAAATCATTTGGTAACGTTCACCTCTTTTGATCCTTCCCAGATACCGTGAAGATTACAACGACTAAACGCACGCAGCGTCCTCTTTCCTTCGTGTGGCAAAACGACGCTCAGTGAAACTTCCGGCTTATTAAGTTCTGCCGTCAGATCTACACGCGAGATATAGATGTGGCCGCTATAAAGGTCAACAAACTGAATGAAATGACCATTCTCCATTACATGAGGCGCTTCCCCCACCTTTATAGTTACCGTAAAAGGTTGGCCGACCGCCACATTTGCTGGTACGGTAATTACGGGCGCATGCTTCTTTGCCACATCCGCAGGGCCTGTAGCCAATGAATTAATCTGACAAAATAAACTCGTCTCTGCCATGTTTACTCCTCCTCAAAAAAATGTTTATGAAAATTAATATACCTAATTTCTACACAAAATATTCCGCAGATACAACCTTAATTGCCTTTACAGGACACATAAGAATACACCGCTCACACTGATTGCACAGGTGCTGGATGATTTCTGCCTTCTCCATTCTCATAATAATGGCTTTCGTAGGACAGACATGCAGGCATTCTTCGCAGCCAACACACATTCCTTTATCCACGACAATCATTAGTTACCTATATTGCCTTTCTAAAACAGAAATATCCTTTTCCCCTACCGTAGCACACAAATATTGTCGAGTATTCCACACCGACCTCAAACCTTCTTGGTTTCACATGTTTTGCCTTTGGTAGAATAAACACCAAAACTTTAATTGTGATGCAACCAAATCCGATAACGCTTTTATAAAAATTCCTTCCTCATCACCGATTTATCCCTTCTCATGTATCCAAAATTCTAGACAGATTATTCTATACACCTAGATTGTTTTCGCTCTTTATTTTTTCGTAAAATCTTCCCATTGTCGTTAATATACCTCGTGACAGCATGATTTATAATGACTAATTCGGTATTGAATTTACATAGAGGTTTTAAGATAACCATTAACTTTAACCTCTATGGATATTATGAAGCAATAAAAGTGCCAATGGAAATGAATTATTAAATAGCGCAAAAATTGGTGTGGGATTTAAGAAACTAAATACTCAATAATTATGCCTTGACAAACCTTTTGCCTGATAGTTGTTTTACCAGCTTCTTTATTTCAAGGATCATCAAGGTGCTTGAGACAACGGAGGTAGGAAGTTCCGTGGCTTGTATAATTTCATCGATGTCTTTTGGACTGCTAGAAAGGAGTGAAAATATCTTTTTTTCTTGGGAATTAAGTGATAGGCTTCTGGGGTCATTTATTGCAGCCTCATCGCAAGGGTTCAAAGTTTCTGCAATCGGTCCTAATTCCTGAATAATGTCAGCAATATCCTCAACGAGTTTTGCGCCTTCCTTAATCAGTTTATGCGTGCCTCTACTGTATATGCTGTCGATGTTGCCCGGAATTGCAAATACCTCTTTCCCTTGTTCAAGCGCCCACTGAGCAGTTATCAGGGAACCGCTGCTTAACGATGATTCGACCACAAGCACACCCAGCGATAAACCGCTTATCAGCCTATTTCTTGGTGGAAAATTGCGAAAATCGGGCGGCGTCCTCATAGGGAATTCGGATACGATTGCGCCGTGTTGGACAATCTGTTCTGCCAGCTCTATATTTTCTCGGGGATAAATGACTCCAAGACCACAGCCAAGTATAGCAATAGTACGTCCATTAGCCTTGATAGCGCCACGGTGGGCGGCAGCGTCTATCCCTCGCGCCATACCGCTTACAATACAAAACCCTTTCTGTGCAAGCAGCTGGCCGAAACGCTCCGCTTGTGAAAGCCCATAATACGTGCAACGCCGTGCGCCCACAATAGCCAGAGCCAGCACATCAGTCTCAAGAATATTCCCTTTGACATAAAGAACAAGCGGTGGATCATAGATAGTTTTGAGATGTTTCGGATATTGCTCGCTCGTGTAAGGAATGATTTGAACGTTCTTTTCCTTGGCCAAATTAGTTTCAGATGCAATATCAATATTTCCGGATTCCTCGACAATGGCAGTGGCAAGCTTTGGACCTACGCCTGACACCGCCTCCAGCTCTGCTTTGGGGGCGTTAAGAATTGCCTCTGAAGAACCAAATCTTTCTAAGAGCGTATTGTATGTCCGTATACCAATCCCTCTGGTCATGCTCAAGCGCAGGAGCGCCTCAAATTCTGTCAATGTTTAACCTCATAATTTCCTTTGTTCAAAGGGGCTTGTTTAATACACGGTACAAAATCTCTTCGGTTACCTGATCCGATATAATGACCTCTCCAATTTTTGTTGGCAGGATAAAACGGAGTCTACCGGCAATGACCTTTTTATCAGCATACAATGTTTTTACAATTTCCTCTGGCTTTAGCCCTGTGTGGAACGGCAACCCCAATCTTTTGATTAACGAGAGTTGTCGTTCAAATACCACATTATCGGTTAATCCCATATCAATGGCTATCCTGGTGGCATAAAGCATGCCGATGGCCACTGCTTCTCCATGTCTGTATTTCTTGTAAGCGGTGAGTGTCTCAATGGCATGACCAATGGTATGCCCGTAATTCAATATGGCACGCAGATGTTTTTCTTTTTCGTCCGCTTCCACAACGTTTGCCTTGATCTGACACGATGTGGCAATAATTTTAAGGAGGGCATTGTGGTTCAATTGCAATATATCGTAAAGTGATTTTTCAATAAACTCAAATAGTTCCGCATCCTTGATGACTCCATATTTAATAACCTCCACAAGCCCAGCCACAAGTTCTGTTGCCGGTAGCGTTGAGAGTGTGTCGGTATCGACAAAAACGGCCTCGGGCTGATAAAAACTCCCAATCATATTTTTTCCTTTGGGATGATTTAC
>JAGWZR010000117.1 GCA_018968795.1 Planctomycetota bacterium
CTGAAAACAAAAGGCAACCGAAAATTAAAAAACAGATAGGCCATAGGCTAACTAAGGTTTCAGGGGTGACCCTTCTGGGGTAACCATTTCCGACCGAAGGGAGGTTTTTGTAGTTTGCAGCACTATTCAGTCCCATCACAAGGATGTGTTTATGTCCATTTATGAGAGCCAGGTTTTTTTTGAAATAGCTTCCCTTCCACCAATAGAAGGGAATTGCTTCAGCGCCATGCATGACTAACATGTCTGGATACTTTTGATTTAATCCATTGATGGTATTAATGTAGTTAGCTTCGCCATAAACGTGAATGGAGCCTTTTTCTACAACCTTTTTAATGAATTTTCTTAAGGGTGGTATTCCGTATTCCCAGTGCATAGTATCATGGTCAGTGAAGATAGCGACTTCCATTCCTGCCTCGTGGGCAATTTTGGCCATCTCATCCGGCGGTAATTTCCCGCCACTGATGGTAGAATCCAAGTGGATGACGCCGGGGACTAAATTGTATTCCTCACAGAAGACTTTGCCTTTAATGCTAAAAAGCAAGGTGCAAAGCAGGCATAGCAGCAAATATATTTTGGTTTTCATAATGGAAAACACCTAAAATTATGAACTTATGGAGGAACCGAATACAACCTGAAGAGATCAATTAATTATCAAGTCTAGCATTATTTTTGAACAAATTCTAGAGATTTTTGGACTGAATTTTTATACAGAGATGTGAAATGGATAAATAAGAATAAGAGGGAGTTTCTGTGGTATAGCAGGAGATTAAATAGTACCTACAAAATACGTTGAAAACCTTGAAAATACTTGTAAAATAGGTATTATTTAAACCTCAGAAATGTTATAGGAATAATCTGATGAAATTCACAAAGATGCATGGCATTGGGAATGATTATGTCTATGTCAACTGTTTTGAAGAAGAGGTAAAAGAACCAGCAAGGCTAGCTACGATCATAAGCAATAGACATTTTGGCGTGGGGGCAGATGGGCTTATCCTTATCTTGCCGTCAGAGGCGGCAGATTGTAAGATGCGTATTTTTAATGCCGATGGTAGTGAGGCGCAGATGTGTGGAAACGGTATTCGCTGCGTTGCAAAATATGTTTATGATCACAAAATTGCCTGGGAAAATCCCCTTACTGTAGAAACCCTGGCAGGTACGAAAACGATTCAGCTTTTTACGGAGAATGGGAAAGTCTCCAGTGCAAGGGTCAATATGGGAAAACCCAAGCTTATGCGATCGGAAATTCCTATGCTTGGAAAAGAAACACAGGTGATTGATGAAATATTAACGATCAGTGAAGCGGTATCGTTCCGGATTACCTGTGTTTCTATGGGGAATCCGCATTGCATTATTTTTGTAGATAATTTTAATAAGATCGATGTTCCCCAATACGGCGCGGAAATTGAGTGTCATCGTGTATTTCCAGAAAGGACGAACATCCATTTTGTTAAGATTCATAATTCCAAAGAAGTTACTATAAAGACGTGGGAACGTGGTTCCGGGGTGACTCTGGCTTGCGGGACTGGGGCATCGGCCGTATGTGTTGCAGGCGTTCTCAACAAAAAGACCGAACGTAAGATACTTGCACATCTACCGGGAGGTAATTTAGACCTCGAATGGGCAGAAGACGGCAATGTATACATGACAGGCACTGCAACTGAGGTGTTTAGCGGGGAATGGATATCACAGGAATGAGTTTCCGTTTGTCTGCCATCGGATTAAATGAATGAAAAGAGAGAATAGAAATTTTTCAAAACAACGTATTCGATTGATGAAAACGTATGTAATTCGCTGTTTTATTCTATTTGCGGTACTATTATCTGGCTGTGCAACCTATAAGACATCAACTTTGCAAAGGTCGATTTGGGAGGATACTTCAGCTATTTTGGGGAATATACATGGACAGACACAATGCCTATCGTTACAGCAAATACAGGACGTTTTGATTTCCAATAGTTCGAAGCTCATCACCTTCCGCGCAAATGTGGGAATAACTTTTACTACGCCGGATACCAAAGGCCCCATCCGCTGTAGTGGAACGATGCTATACCAGAGTCCCAAAAGTGTACGAGTTGTCGCTTCTAAGTTTGCGACAACATTGTTTGACATGGTTTCCGATGGGAATAAATTCTGGCTATATATTCCTTTAGAAAACACGGTTTATACTGGCACATGCAGCGCATTTCATAAAATTGAGGCGGAGGGTATTAGAATTTTCCCCGGTGATATTGCAAGTCTATTCAATTACAAGGAAATATTAGAAGGGAAACCTACTTTGGAAATTTGGCCAGCCTACTGGCTCATTCATGTGCTGGAAATGGAAAAGAAGGATGTGAATCTTAAAGGGAATCTATTGCTTGACAGGGTTAATGCAGAAGTTTTCCGCTGTGAATTATTCAATACAGACGATTCTGTGCGGTTGCAAGCGGTGTTTGCCAATTACACAACTTACAACGAATGCAGGATACCGCAAAGGATTGATGTCCGCTGGCCGGCTTGTAACGCAAGCATGGGTATAGCCTTTTCTAATATTGCGGTAAACAAGACGCTTGATCCAAAAGTGTTTATGTTCACGATCCCCAAGGGGGCGCAGGCAATTACCCTGGATTAAGTCCCATTGTCATTTTCAAGCTCCATAATTTTTCCCACACGACGGGCGTGTCTTCCACCTTCGAAGGGAGTTTCCAGCCACAATTTGATCTTCTGTTCCAGGAGCTCTTCATTTACAACATCGGCGCCAATACATAATATATTAGAATCGTTGTGCCTTCGGCTCATCTCTACAGTATAAAGATTATGACATACTGCAGCCCGAACGCCTTTTACTTTGTTGGCTACGAGGGACATGCCAATTCCTGTGCCGCAGATCAGAATGCCCCGTTCGCATTCTCCTGATCCAACAGCGCGAGACGCTTTTAACCCATAGTCAGGATAATCTACCGACTCGCTATTTTTATCAGTGCCAAAATCCTTCACGCTGTGTCCCATCTGTGTTAGTAAGGATGCCACGTGCTTTTTAAAGTCAAAACCTCTGTGGTCTGACGCTAATGCAATCTTCATTATTCCACTATTTTCCATTAAAAAACCTTAAAATTTAGGAAACGATATATACCATAAAATACACTACACTTTTACCAAATCACTTTCAAGACGACTTCGTATATGGGATTCCGAAATAATTCCATGACGAACGACCTCGATGGTGTCATCCATTACCTTGAGTACCGTAGAAGGGGAGCGAAATCGTGTCGAGCCGCCGTCGAGGATCATATGAATCTTGCCTTTAAGATACGTCAATACCTGTTGTGCCTCGGTAGCAGGAGGGTATCCAGAAATATTTGCGCTCGTAGTAACGATTGGCACTTTTGCCATACGAATCAGATCCCTTGCCGCCGTATTATCAGGCAGTCGGATACTGAGGTCTGACCCGTCCTTTAAAGGGAAAATAATAGCGAGCGCTCCTGGCCAGAAAACTTCCATCAATCTCTTTGCAGTGTTAGAAAAGTGATCAACATACCTGTTCACGTCTTCAGGGTCAGCGATCATTAAGGTAAGCCTTTTTTCCTCAGGTCTTTTCTTCACTTTATAAATACGTTCGACGGCTTTCTCGTCGTCTTTATGTACACCAAGTCCATATACTGTTTCTGTTGGGAAGGCGACCACTTCGCCATCTCTTAATGCCTGAGCCACCGCTTCTATATGTGACCAGTAAAATTTGTGGTCCCTTAGATTAAGTAATACCGTTTCCATAGAAAAAAAATATTTGTACCTCAACAACAAAGACAGTCATTCAGAGAAAGCTGTGGCTGCGCTTTTACAAATAAATTCAGAATCGAAGATAGATCATATATGTATTATAATCATAGTTTAAAGGTTAAACATCAATATTTCAACACCTTTTATACCTTGCAATAAATTACAAAATTTGATAGAGTTTTCGGCATGAGGTTAAAAATAGAAAAAGTTGCTTGTTTCTTCATACTTTTAGGCATTTTCTCACTCTTTATTTCACCCAGCAAGTCCTTCCTCCTTGCCACCGAAGAAGTCATGAATGTCAATGAGATTGTGCCTGGTATGAAAGGATATGGTAAAACTGTTTTTACGGGTGACCGAGTCGACATATTTGATGTTGAAGTGTTAGGTATTCTAAGAAACTGGGACGCTAAAAGCAACATGATCCTGATCAAGATGTCCGGAGGTCCTTTAGAAAGATCTGGTATTATCTCGGGCATGAGCGGCAGTCCCGTATACATTGATAATCGTTTAATCGGCAGCGTTGCTTATGGATGGAGCTTTTCTAAGGACGCTATTGCAGGCGTTACGCCGATTAACGAAATGAAAAGCGCCTTACTCAACATACAGGCACAAGAAGACAGCGTCTTACCGGCCACTGGAGATTGGGAACTATCATCCACACCGCAGAATGCTTTTACAAACTTATTTACCGCTTCTTCGACGCCACAAGAAACAATGAGCCAAGCGTCCAATAATATAAGGCTTACACCGATTCTATCTCCTTTAGTGATATCGGGGGTTGACGGTGATGTATTGCAAAGAATGCGCCCCTTTTTTACTACTTACGGACTTTATCCGGTACAAGGCGGGAGTTATGTTTCTCCGCAAAATAAAGGAGAAAAGGGTAAGCTTGTGCCGGGGTCGTCGGTTGCGGCCATTTTGATCAAGGGAGACCTCAATGCTGCCGTCGTAGGCACGGTGACGTATATTGAAGGAGATACTGTTCTTGCCTTTGGGCACCCATTTTTACAAACCGGGAATACAGACATTCCCATGGCATCCGCCTATGTTTATACCATTCTTAGCAGTCAATCTAATTCTGTAAAAATGGCATCTCCGTTAGAAGTAGTTGGCCGAATAAGCCAGGATAGAAGGGCTGGGATAGCTGGTACTTTTGGGGAAATGCCCCACATGATACCCTGCCGTATCGAAGTTGAAGGTTCTCAGAAGCTCAAATACGATTTCGAAATAGTAGATAATAAACTTTTGACCCCCAGTTTTGTTTTAATGGCTGCTCAAAGCGCCGTGTTATCCACAGAAAAGAAGTTAGGAGAAAAATCCGTAAGCATAATACTCTCGACTCAAATCGAAGGGCGTGAAACCCCAGTTGTAATTAAAAATGTCTTTTATGAACTTGACCAAACGTGGTTTTCTCTTAACCATATAATCCAACCCTTTGCTATGATTATCAATAATCAATTTCAAAAAGTGCGTGTGAAACGGATAGATCTTAAGATTAAGGCGTTTGATGGCCGCAAAACAGCGTATATTGAGTCCATTCGGGTAGATAAAAAACAAGTTGATCCTGGGGATAAGTTACAAGTAGATGTGCGTCTTAAACCAGTAAATGGAGAAAGTTTCTATCAAACGGTAACGATGCAAATACCAGAAGATACCATGCCGGGGAGTACGTTGAATGTTACGGCTTGCGATGCGACATACGGCCAAGCCTTGAATATGGGTCGGTCTGCAGGAAAGTATTTACCCACGAATTTTGAACAGCTCTTGCATTATACAGAAAATATGGAAAAGAATAATAATCTCATGGTACGTGTTCTATTACCCAAAAAGGGAATTACCTATAAAGGGGAAGGATTTCCGTCACTCCCTTCATCCATGCTTTCCATTATGAGCTTTTCCAACCAAAGCGGGATTGGTCCACTCTTTGATGAAATAATAACTCGTATCCCCACAGCGTATGTATTGAGTGGAAATCAAAGTATTCCCATATCAGTTAAATAAAATAAAGGGAAAATTATGAAAAGGCTTCTATGGTCAAAAGTTTTTGTACTGTCTTTCCTCCTCATTCTATCTTCCCACGCAGATGGTACCACAACTAATACGTGGACACAATCCACGGAATCTGAGTTTGGTAAAGGCACTTCACAAAATGTATCCATCCTTAGCAAGGGCGAGATACAGCTTTCTCCCAAAGCAGAGATTATTAAAGGAATCAAAAGTACCTTTGTTTGGTCAATAGCAGCAGACCAGCAAAATCAGGTATTCGTTGGTACAGGTGACCCCGGAACTATTTATCTTGTAAAGAATGGTTCTTTAGAGGCTGTAGAATTTTTCAAGTCACCCGAATTGTATGTCCAGAGTCTTACTACAGATAAACAGGGCAATCTCTATGCGGGCACTGCGCCCAGGGGGATTATCTACAAAGTAAATAACAAAGGTGAGGCAACTACCTTTTGCAGCTTACCTGTATCTTATATATGGGGCTTAGCGGTAGACGGTGACTCTAATCTCTTTGCTGCAACAGGAAACGAGGGTATCCTGTTCAAGATATCGCCAGATGGTATTCCTTCAATATTCTTTGATTCACCGGAGACAAACCTATTGGCGATTATCGTTGATCAAAATAACAATATCTATGTTGGGACAGAACCGAATGGTTTAGTATATAAGATCTCATCATCGGGACAAGCACAGGTGCTTTACGATGCAAGCGAAGATGAAATTCATTGCCTCGCAATGAATTCGGGTAATATCTATGCTGGAACTGCATCGGGAGCACAACCACAAGTACCAGCCGCTTCGGCTACACAGCCTCCCGCACAAACTGGAATCGTAACGCCAATTTTTAGAGAAGAGAAGGGATGGGATTTAAACCTTCCAGAAGAATTACCTATGGCGCAGCCGGTGTCAATTCAGCAGCAAAAACCCGCAGTTAAGGGTATTGATGCGCCTCCTAAATCCACAAGTATTCCAATGGTGACGAACTATATTTATAAAATTACTCCAGAGGGATTAACACAAAAAATATTTGAAGCTGGTCAGGCTTTTATCCTTGGCGTGTCTGCAGATGCCCAAAATAACCTTTATGTTGTCACGGGGAATAAGCCAGGGGTTTATAAAATCGGCAATGATGAAACTTCGAGTAGCTTGGTAAATGTGGAAGAGGTACAGGCTCTTTGTTGTTTGAATACAACCAATAATGAATTGTATTTTGGTACCGGCAATAGTGGAAAGGTTTATAAATTAT
>JAGWZR010000118.1 GCA_018968795.1 Planctomycetota bacterium
AATACTTTTGATATCATTTGGCATAGAACATCCATCGATAAGACAAAATTAAACCTATCTGTAATCCAGAGATTCTTTGGCTTTCCTCCAGTATATGGGTTACTCGCACTGGCAAGCATTTCAGGACAACAAACTTATTTACACCAATTTTAGAATTTAGCTATCTTTGGTTTTACCAGCCTTTCAAAGTCTTTATACGCCATCTTAACCAGTTCTCTATGAGAACCCGCATTGAATGCAATATCTTCATCTTCTGCCAAACTTTCTGCCACAAAAACCTCCATTCCATAAAGATTGCCAAAAGGTGGCATGGCGCCAATTTCACACCCAGGAAACAGGTCTTTAAATTCCTTCTCACTGGCAATTTCAACCTTACTAGCGCCAGCAACCTTCCTTAAAAGACCAAAGTCTACTTTATAAGAAGATGGGAGGACTGCCATAGTCATTTTCCCATCAATCTTAACCACGACTGTTTTAGCCAATTCTTTCCCCGAAATATGAGCAGATATCGCAGTTTCTTGGGCTGTGAAAGCTCGGGAGTGACTGATGATGACGTACTTGATGCTATGGGTGTCTAAAAATTCCTTTAATCTCTTCACTGGCATAAGAGTCTCCTTCCTGATTTATTTTTCTCTCGCCCTGTCTACAAAACGGCTTTTAAATCTGCTTACCTAGGGAAAATGCCTTGCCAAGACATTTGCCAATCCCATAATAGGCGCGGATTTCTGGTGCGTATAAGAAAGGGCGCATTTTTTCTATATCGATTATTCCGCCTTCTCCGAGCACAGATTCTTCAACTTTGACGTCCACAATCTCACCGATAAACTGGGTATGCAATCCTATTTCGACCGTATGCGTTAGTTTACATTCCAGAACAAGGGGGAATTCCTTAATGTACGGAGCATCTACCATATCACTTTTTACAGAAGTAAGTTTTGTAGCTGAAAACTTATCTTCTTTGCTTCCGGATGCAATACCAAAATGATCAGCTTCCTTGACATAATTTTCAGAAGGGATATTTACAGTAAATGCCTTTCGTTCCACAATATTCCCATACGTATACGTGGCCTTCCTGAGAGAAATCGCAACACTTGGTGGATTGGAGCAGCAAAGCCCTCCCCACGCAACATTCATTGCGTTTGGTTTTCCCGCCTTATCGTAAGTTCCCACAATAAATACCGGTGTTGGATATACTATGGTTTTAGCGCCTAAAGATTTTTTCATATTTTCCCTCCAGTTTACAACTATAGTATCCTCAAAAATGCCACCAAGTTCTCCTTTTCTTGTTTTGTGAGATTGACCTCAAGAATCAAGTTAAAGAATTCTACAGTATCTTCTAGTGTCAACAGTCTCCCATCGTGCAAGTAGGGTGGTGAATCCTTGATGCCACGCAGTGGGAAGGTCTTGATGGGACCGTCAGCGCTTGCCATGCGCCCATTGATCATGCGTGGCTTGTAGAAACGTTCCGTCTTAAGGTTATGCATGAGGTTATCCGTGTAGTAAGGAGGTTGATGGCAAATGGAACATCTCGCTTTACCAAAGAACACATCCTGCCCGCGAAGCTCAACCTCTGTAGCTTTTTTCTGATCCAGCATGCCATAGATGTTCAACTTGGGAGCCGGTGGAAAGTCGAATAGCTCCTGAACTTCTGCCATGAAGTGTACCTGGCTCGCCCGTTCAAGGATGTTGACACCCTTTTTTGTCGCAATGACCGGGTCGCCGTCAAAGTATGCGGCGCGCTGTTCAAATTCGGTAAAGTCCTCAACACTTTTCAAGGCGCGCTGTGAGCCGAACAACCGCTGGATATTCACCCCACGCAAAGAAGGGGTATCGAGACGATGACGAAATTCTTGCGGGCGAATGTCGCCAACCAGATGGGTAGCAGCATTGGTATGCCCATTCACATGGCAGTCAAAGCAAACAACCCCACGACTCGGTTGTTCTGCGCGGCGATCTTCCGTTTGGTTGAACTGCTGCTGAGGGAAAGGCGTCACCAACAGCCTCAAGCCTTCAAGCTGTTTGGGATTCAGTATCCCGTTGAATAGCTCGTAGTAGTTGGCAATGGTTACCAACTTGCCCTGCGAGACGTCACCTAAGTCAGTCCGTGTGGTTAAATAGATTGGCGGTGGAAACTCGGGTAAAAAATGATCAGGCAGGTCATAATCCAGATCAAAGCGGGTGAGGTCTCTCCCCTCTTGTTTCTTGATCTCGTCGATGTGAAACTTGGGAAAGAGCATGCCTCCTTCAGCATGATTGGGATGCGGAAGTGGAAAAAAACCTTTTGGGAAAAGGTCTTTTTCTCGGATATCTTCTGGAGTCATAGCTGCCAGGATTTCCCAGGTCACGTCTTTCGGGAGTTTAACCCGTACACCTTGTTGTATGGATTTTCCTCGAGACATTGTTACATCTTTCGCTGGGTTATCGCTTAAATCGTAGCGTTCATTAAGTAAGTTCATATGACGCTTCATTACCTCTGGTTTAGCAGTCTTCATTCGAGCCATCATATCTTCAAAGAACTCAGTTATGGTCACGGACGCATAACTAGTTCTTACCGCCTCCTTTTTCTGAACGCTAACCTTTGCAGCCTTTTCTTCCTTAGCGCCAGGCTTTTTTTCTTTCTCTTCCTTGGCGTATGTTAACCCTGAGGTGATGAGCATCATGGCGAACATTACTAACAACGCTCTTCCGTATTTTAATACTCCTTCTCTCATATTCATATTCCCTTCTATTAAAGTAATTATCTGAAGTTTCGGCATTCCCATCAAGATAAAGGTTCTTCAGGCTTTTCTGTAAGGTATTATTTTATCCCCTTCTTTAAAAAAGAGGGGTTAGGAGAGATTTTTTAATTATAAGTAGTTCCATATCTTTTCGAGAACTCCATTAATATTTCCAAAGACTTCTCGATCTGAAAATCTAAAAACCTTAATGCCTAAATTTGCCATGTAATTATCTCTCTTTCTGTCTTTTTCTTCCCCTTCCTTACCAAAGTGTTGCCCCCCGTCAAGTTCTATGATGAGTTTCGCTTTTGGACAGTAGAAATCAACGATATAGTTGGCTATGATTTTCTGTCTATAAAATTGATGTCCTTTCAATTGCTTGCCCCTTATCTTAGACCATAGTAACTTCTCAGCATTAGTCATGTTTTTTCTGAGTTCTCTGGAAAACTGTTTTAGACTTTTATTATATTCCAACATATCGATTTAATATCTCCTTCAAATCCCCCTTCCCCCCTTTTCTGAAGGGGGATAATCGCAAGGGATGTTTTTCCCACATAATTCTCTGAAGAATCAAAATATTTTTATGATGCTGGTTTTTTCAATGTCTTCAGTTGTTCTGCAAGTAATTTCAAGTGTTTTTTCTCTTCGATTGCCAATTGTTCAAATGTCTGCTTACCAGCATTAAATCTTGTATTTTTTGCAGCCTCGGCATAATAAAGAATAGAATCCTTCTCTGCTTGGATGCCAATTTTTAAGGCGTCTATGTCTGTCTTTACTTCCGCCGCAAGCCTCCTGGCTTGACCCTTTTGAGCGAAGACACCCGTGTCGACCAAATATTTGAGATACAGGTCTACGGTGTAGTCCTCGCAACTTTGTGTTGTGCTTATTGGAGAGGTTAATTCGAGATATGCCTTTTGGAAACGGGCAAGATGTTCCTTTTCGTCGGAGGCAAGTTTTGAAAATATTTCTTTTGTCTTTGGGTCTTTGGTATTCTTCATGAGTATAGAATAAAACTCTAATCCTTCCTCCTCAATATTTACAGCTATCTTTAGCGCCTCTGCATCATTAAAATTTTCATATTTCATATCGCTTTATTCTCCGTATCATAAAAACTCTACCACAGGGTACGCGGAGAAATTTGTAAGTTTTTCTCTGTAACCTCTGTGGTTCGCCCCTCATAAAAATTTATGGATACAAACCCCTTACGAGGATTGCATCTGCCACCTTTTTTACGGCTAATATCATGGCAGCGGTACGTAAGTTGACTCTCTTTTCCTGAGAAAGATGAAGGACCTCTCCATAGGATCGATCCAGCAAATCTTTAAGTTTTGTATTCACTTCTTTTTCGCACCAAAAATAACTCTGCACGTCTTGTACCCACTCGAAATAGGAGACAATCACACCACCTGCATTAGCCAGGATATCAGGAATGACGGGTATTTTGCGTTCAGTCAGCACCTGATCGGCCTCCGGCGTAGTTGGTCCATTGGCACCCTCAATAATTATCTTTGCCTTTACCTTACCTGCATTCTCTTTTGTAATTTGATTACCCAGCGCCGCCGGCACAAGCACATCGCAAGGCAATTCCAATAAGGACTCATTCGTTATGCCCGCAGCATGGGGAAAACGTTCGAAAGAACCATTTTCTTTATAGTATTTCATGAGGACGTTGTGGTCTAAACCCTTATGATTATAGACACCCCCCTTCGAGCTACTCACAGCGACGATCTTGCAGCCCATTTCATAGAGTAGTCTCCCAACGGTTGACCCCACATTTCCATATCCCTGAATTGCCACTTTAAGGCATTTAAAGTTCATCCTCGCACGTTTAATAGCATTCCCTATGGTAAAGGTAATACCCAGACCCGTAGCATCAGTTCGTCCCAAAGAGCCACCGATATTAACAGGTTTTCCCGTCACAATCCCCGGTGTACAATATCCATTATTCATACTGTAGGTATCCATCATCCATGCCATAATCTGTTCGTTGGTATTTACATCAGGGGCAGGAATATCCTTTTCGATACCGATGATGGGCATAATGGCATACGTATAACGACGCGTGAGCCTTTCCAATTCGCCCCTCGAAAGCGCTTTGGGATTGCAGATAACGCCGCCTTTCGCGCCCCCAAATGGCACTCCAACCAATGAGCATTTCCATGTCATTTCCATTGCCAACGCCTTTAAATCATCAAGCGTAAGCTCAGGATGATACCTAACTCCGCCTTTATAAGGGCCTCGCGCCGAGTTATGCTGCATGCGAAATCCACTGAAAATCCGCATAGAGCCATTATCCATCCGTATGGGAACGGAAACGGTCAGTATGCGCTCGAAATTTCTGAGCAGTTGATGAACGTCATCAGGAAGCGCTATTATCTTCGATACATTATCAAGTTGTGTTAACGCCGTTTGCCACGGACTATTCGTCATTTTCTTTTCTGGCATTCACTCTCCCACCTTCCATTGCAGAGCAAAACATCCAGCGCTTACATAAAAACCAAATGCGTATGCACTATAGAGGACTTGTTCGTTTGCTCAATACGAAATTCTGGATGTTTTACCAAAATTTTACGCTCCTTTTGTCTTGGAATAATCCGCAACCCATTTTTCAACACTTGTATTTTCCAAATTATAGATATTCATTAAGGTCAATGGTGGAGAATAAACATTGACAGTAACTAATCTCTCCCTGTGAACATTAGATACGCAGTGGATTGTTGTAATGTCCACGTAGGCTAGCTCGCTCGTATAATACTTGCGAGTAAAGGTAGGAGCAATCATATCCGTAGACTGCTTCTTAAACAGTTCCTCTTTCATGGTGCCCTCTCGTACGATCGTTATACCGAGAGAACCGCCATGATCGTGTATCGGAGTCGTCTGTCCTTCCTTAAAACACAAGACTACAATTTCGCATTTACTACTGACATGAATGATATTCCTCTTGTACTGCTGTTCCGAAAAACTGATGTATTCCTCGACAGGCACTTTCCTTTCTTCCATCTCTACCAAGCATCGTTTCAGTTCATCTAGAGCAGGTTTGTCTGGCAAAGATTCTAAACGATTAATAAACGATCTTAAAAGGATATCCACAAATCAAAAATCTTTCGGTAAGTTTGGATAAGTAAGAGATAAAGTCTCATATTTGACTTGAACCAGTTCCCCCGTCAGCGCCTTCATAAATTCAATGAGGTCGGCAACCTCTTGGGGAGTCAAATTCAAGGCATGGATGTCGGGACTCTTATTTTCACTACGGCCCCCGCCTCCATTGTAAAACTGAACTACTTCAAACAAGGTGGGGAAAAAGCCATTGTGCATATACGGGGCTGTCTCAGTAATATTCCTCAAGGTAGGCGTCTTGAATGCGCCTTTGTCAGCGTCCTTCTTGGTAACGTTATACCGTCCTAAATCTTCTTTAAGCGGGCCATCTAGAGGTACACCAATGTTGTGAAACTTATTATCAGTAAAGTTAGGGCCATTATGGCACTTGATGCACTCCGCCTTACTGTTAAATAAATACATTCCTCTCTTGGCAGATTCACTCATGGCATGTTCATCCCCTTGCATATATCTATCAAATAGTGAATTCGCAAATATGATCGTGCGTTCAAATGCAGCAATGGCCTTGGCTACACCGTCAGCAGTTACACCAGTCCCAAAGACCTCCTTAAATGCCTTAACGTAATCTGGAATTTTACTCAACTTTCTTACAACATTGTCCAGGGTTTCAAACATTTCATTAGGGTTTTGGATGGGTCCCAATGCCTGTTCCTCAAGAGTAGCGGCTCGGCCATCCCAAAACTGGAATTCATTATAGGCGCTGTTGATTATCGTAGGGGAATTTCTACCGCCTTCCTTTGATGTAGGACCACCCAGCATCCTCGGCAACCCATCGGAAAAACCCAACGTTGGATTATGGCATGTAGCACAACTAATCCAGTTATTTCCTGAGAGGCGGGGGTCGAAATAGAGTTTCTTTCCCAATTCAATCTTTGCTGCAGTTTGCGGATTATTCGCAGGGATTGTTAGGGGTGGAAGAGGTCCGATGGGAGGAAATGATATAGAATCACTACCTTGAACCCCTTGCATCGTCAAGAAAAGGGAAACGGCGCATCCCAAAACTGATTTTGTAATATTCAAAATTTTCATTATCAAACCTCCTTTACAAAGAATAGATTTGGATATTTGTTCCGCAATAAAAACCTCAAGGACAATATTCAGTCTCTGAATGTGGAAATTATATAATGCGCCGCATTTAAGGTAACCGTTAAATAAACGGCAATCAAGGTG
>JAGWZR010000119.1 GCA_018968795.1 Planctomycetota bacterium
CAAATGGAAAAGGGCAGATAGCTCAGTTGGTAGAGCACAGGACTGAAAATCCTGGTGTCGCCGGTTCGATCCCGGCTCTGCCCACCACTTGCTTTATTCAATTTGTTGCGGAGCGGTATAAAAATCAGAGTGCGCTACCGGTATAGGGCTTCTAAATAGGACAGTTTAACGTCCCGCCTTATTCTCATTTCCTTAACATACGAGATAATTTACTACGATGACCCAGTTTTAAATATTATTTAGAGTAGCCTAAATATTCTATTTTTACCTTGGTATTCAAACTTATGAAAATTGCGCAGCGCTTAGACAATAAATCCTTAGCAGAACGCTCAAAGGTAATTCGAAGGCATATTATACGGATGTTAGCCAGGGCAGGGTCTGGGCACCCCGGCAGTTCATTATCAACGGTAGAGTTGCTGGTTGCCCTTTATTACAACAAATTAAGACACAATCCACAGTTGCCTGCATGGCCTGACAGGGATAGATTCATCTTATCGAAAGGACATGCCTGTCCGGCACTCTATGCCATACTTGCTGAACTGGATTATTTTCCTCTAGAGAAGCTTGACACGCTCAGACAATTTGGAAGCATTCTTCAAGGACATCCCTGCATGAAAACGACACCTGGGATTGAGATATCCGGAGGTTCATTAGGACAGGGACTCTCCGTTGGCCTGGGAATAGCCCTAGCCGCAAAATTAGACAAAAAGAATTATAGAACGTATGTCATGCTGGGCGATGGAGAAATCGAGGAAGGTCAAATATGGGAGGCCGCGATGGCTGCAAGCCATTATAAGGCAGACAGTCTTTGCGCCATCCTTGATCAAAACGGGCTTCAGATTGACGGGTTTATCCACGAAATCATGTCATCGCATCCAATCCCTGATAAATGGCGCGGTTTTGGGTGGCACGTAATGGAAATTGATGGACACGATTTCAAGGCTATTCTGAATGCTTATGATGAGGCAGAAAAGGTAAAAGGACGACCAACCATAATCGTGGCAAAAACAGTGAAAGGAAAGGGCGTCTCCTTCATGGAAAATCAGGTTGATTGGCATGGAAAGGCTCCTTCGAAAGAAGAGGCAGAACGGGCATTAGCCGAACTGAAATAATTGGACTATAAAACATTCATGAATTATTCACACGCAAACAATAATAAAAATTCACCTCAATTCCCATTTCCTAAAGGGGAATTAAGATGGATTGAGGATTTTTCAAATGGCTGAAATGATTGCTACGCGCCAAGCATACGGTGAAGCGCTGTTGGAACTTGGAGAGAAAAACAAAAACATCGTCGTGTTAGATGCCGACCTTTCAAAGTCTACCACCACCGCCAAATTTGGCAAAAAATATCCCGACAGATTTTTCAACATGGGCGTCGCCGAGGCCAATATGGTAAACACGGCCGCCGGCCTGGCAACGTGCGGTAAAATACCATTTGTGAGCAGCTTTAGCATCTTTGCGACAGGCAGGACATGGGAACAGGTCAGAAACACTATCTGCTACAGCGGATTGAACGTAAAAATTGTAGCCACCCATAGCGGCGTATCCGTTGGGCCTGATGGGGCGTCACATCAGTGTATAGAAGACATCTCTTTGATGCGAACAATTCCAAACATGACGGTTATTGAACCCTGCGATGCAGTCGAAACAAAAAAATCCATTTTAGCGGCAGTGGACTATAAAGGTCCAATATATATCCGGTTGGGCAGGGCTGCCGTACCGGTAATCACAAACAAAGCAGCCCCTTACACCATTGGGAAAGCGGATATCCTCAGAATGGGGGAAGATGTTGCGATTGTTGCCTGCGGGGCGCTGGTGGCCAATTCGCTTATGGCGGCTGATACGCTATTGAAGGAAGGAATTAAAGCGACAGTAGTCAATATGCACACAATAAAGCCTCTTGATCAGGAGACGCTGGTAAAGGTCGCAATGCAAGTGAATGCCATGGTAACGGCAGAACAACATGTGCTGGACGGCGGGCTTGGTAGCGCTGTTGCAACCTCATTGGCGCGAGTCTACCCTATACCCATTGAAATGATCGGCATTGACAATCGTTTTGGACAATCAGGCGAACCCGATACCCTCTTCAAGGAATATCATCTCATGCCGGAAGATATTGCCTTAGCTGCAAAAAAAGCTATAACACGTAAGAAAAAATGAAAAAAAGACTGTACTGTTTTTTACTACTCACAATCCTCATATCAATCAGAGCAGTTTCGTTCGGGCAGGACAAACCCCTTGAAAAACCCCAAATCGAAGTTAAAGAGAATGCCAAAAAGACAAAGGAAAACGCTTACGAGGAATTCGAAGAGTTTATTAAAGTCGTAAAAGAAGTACAGGATAAATATGTTGATGAAATAAAACTGAGCGCAATCCTTACGAACGCATACCGTGGCATGCTTGCCGGACTCGACCCCTACAGCCAATATTTTAGCCCAGAGGAATTTGAAGACCTCAGAATTGAAACAGAAGGTGAATTTGAAGGATTAGGAATTGAGGTGGTAGTCAAGGATGGGTTACTGACCGTGATTACTCCCCTTCTCGATTCTCCCGCATTTAAAGCTGGAATATTAGTGGGCGATCGAATCATCAAGATTGACGGTGATTCTACAGAAAATATGAGTATCAAAGATGTTGTGAAAAGACTTCGGGGAAAATTAGGCACAAAGATCACTTTAACCGTTATCCACGAAGGCGACATAAATCCAGTAGATATTACTCTTGAACGCGCAAAAATTCATATAAAGAGCATCCGTGGCTCAAGAATGGTAGATAACGATTATAAGATTGGCTACCTCGCCGTAACTAATTTCCAAGAAAATACCATAAAAGACATGGATGATGCGATTCAAGACCTTTTGAAAAAAGGCATGAAAAGTTTAATACTGGACTTGAGATTTAATCCTGGTGGGTTGTTAAATGTGGCAGTTGATATGTGCGATAAATTTTTGGAAAAAGGAAAAATTGTTTCTACCCGAGGAAGGGATAAGACGCAGAATTATGTATATCAAGCACGCAAAAAAGGAACGTATCCCAATCTTCCATTAGTGATACTCATAAACAATGGAAGCGCCAGCGCTTCGGAAATTGTTGCGGGCGCAATCAAAGACCACAAACGAGGTGTATTGTTAGGCATTAAAACATTTGGCAAGGGATCAGTACAGAGCCTGATTCCCGTGGGAGACGGTAAAGCCGCTTTAAAATTGACGACGGCACGTTATTATACTCCGTCAGGCATTTGTATACATGAAAAAGGAATTGAGCCGGACATAAAAGTTCCGCTCAATTTTGCCCAGATAAAGGCCTTGCATGAACACTTATCCATAACAAATATTGACAGCAAAATTAATGAAGCCAAGGAAAAGGATACAGGAGTTAAAGGAAAAATCGAAACAAAAGAAAAACAGCAATATACAGATATCCAACTCGAAAGGGCTATGGATATCCTAAAAGGCATCGAGATCTATGAGAAACGCACCAACCCCCATTAAAAAATCGAAAAGGGTTTTTAGACTTAAATAATTTAGTTACGGCTGAGGCAGGAAAAATTCCTGCCTTTTTTATGGTATGCTAATTCTCGGCATCGAAACATCATGTGACGAGACATCCGCTGCCGTTGTAAAAGACGGCAGAGAAATATTATCGAGTATTATTCTGTCGCAGGATGCCTTACATCGTGACTTTGGAGGCGTCGTTCCTGAAATCGCATGTCGTGCTCATTTGGAGTCCATCATTGGCGTCATTAATGCCGCCCTTACTGATGCAAAAGTACAGCTCACCGAAATAGATGCAATTGCCGTTGTAAATACGCCCGGACTAATTGGCGCTTTGCTCATTGGTGTGACTGCTGCCAAAACTTTATGTATGGTGTTGGACATACCTCTCTTGGCGATTAATCATCTCCATGCTCATATCTATGCAAACAATCTTGAGCACGAGGACATTCAGTACCCCGCCGTCAGCCTCGTCGTCTCTGGAGGGCACACTACCCTTTTTCTATCAGAAAGCGAGACGAAACATACGCCGTTAGGCTGGACAATTGATGACGCAGCAGGCGAGGCGTTTGACAAGGTGTCAAAAATTTTGGGACTCGGTTATCCTGGCGGGCCTGTCATTGACAGGGTTGCAAAAGGCGGAAATCAATGCGCAGTGACATTCCCCAGGGCTTATCTCGAAAGAGATTCGCTTGATTTTAGTTTTAGCGGACTCAAAACGGCAGTATTATATCACTATCGGGGACAGGATGCAAAGACGTCCAAATCAAAAACACCGTCCGATCAAGATATCGCAGATGTTGCAGCAAGTTTTCAGGAAGCTGTGGTTGATGTCCTAGTAGATAAAACTGTCATGGCATCAAGAATATACAACGTCCGGGGAATACTCATGGGCGGCGGTGTGGCGGCAAATTCCAGGCTTCGCCAGAGATTGAAAGATAAATCGCAAGAGATATCTATCCCTGTATGTTTCCCATTACCCCGACTCTGTACGGATAATGCGGCAATGGTGGCGGGACTAGCATACAAAAAATATTTAGAGGGAGATATTTCAGGGCTTGATATTGAAGCTATTCCATAGTACAACATAGCCACAACAAGAAAGAGCTACTCAACCCTCTTAAAGGTAAGTAATATTGTTTGCTTTTTTAACAAATTTTAAGCACATTTGAAATTATGGATATTGACGTTATAAAACACTTATTGGAAAATTATAAGGCCGGGAAGGTATCGATAAGCAACGTCCTTGGTAAGATCAAGGAATTGCCTTACAAAGATATAGGTTTCGCCAAGGTAGACAGCCACCGCAAAATTCGCTGTGGTTTCCCGGAGGTTATTTTCTGCATGGGTAAGACCACAGAACAGGTGGTGAAGATTGTAGAACATATCGTAGCCGGTGGAAATGATATGCTTGCGACCCGCACAAATACGGATATCTATAAAGCCGTTGCCAGAAAATTTCCAGAGGCTGTTTACCACGAGCAGGCAAGGACTATCACAATACGAAAAACTCGCAGAAAGCCACACAAAGGGCTTATCTTGATTATAACGGCAGGTACCTCTGATATCCCTGTGGCTGAGGAGGCAAGGGTAACTGCTGAGATTATGGGGAATAATGTAAAGGTGCTCTACGATGTTGGTGTTGCCGGGATACATCGGTTGATGAAGAGTCACGGGGAATTACTAAAGGCAAATGTAATCATTGTAGTGGCTGGAATGGAGGGTGCATTGGCGAGCGTGGTTGGCGGTTTAGTAGACTGCCCTGTCATTGGCGTACCTACAAGTATCGGCTACGGAGCCAGCTTTTACGGGGTTGCGCCGCTCCTATCCATGTTGAATAGCTGCGCCTCCGGTGTTTCGGTTGTTAACATTGATAACGGCTTTGGAGCGGCTTATGTCGCATCCTTGATCAATCAAACAAGGAAGTAAAGTGTTTGCAAAACCTCAACCACAGAGCATCAAATGTTCTGTGAACTCTGTAGCTGAGAAGGCACGATAATCTTATGTATGAAATAAATGACATCCCAAAAATTTTACCTAGGAAGCCCGATACGCACAAAGGGGATTATGGGCGAGTACTGGTGCTGGCAGGCTCTAGTGGCATGACCGGCGCTGCCTGTATGTGCAGCACTGCCGCCCTGCGAGCTGGCGCTGGAATTGTTACTCTGGGCATCCCGGAGAGTTTGCATGGAATCGTTGCATCGAAATTGACCTGCGTCATGACACATCCCCTGCCGGAAACGCATGTAAAAACGCTATCAGAGTTGGGACGCCAGGATATTCTGGATTTTTCACAGAGGTTTGATGTGATAGCCTTTGGCCCAGGCCTGTCACAATACCTTGAAACGAAGAGATTGGTCCTTTGGTTATTACAAACGCTGGATCGCCCTATTGTGCTGGATGCCGATGGCATCAATGCATTGGCCGATAATCCAGAAATTTTAAACAAGTTTAAAAAACCAATTGTGCTAACGCCTCATCCCGGAGAAATGGCGCGTCTTGTAGGAATATCTTCAACCCAGGAAATTCAATCGAAACGCTTGGAAACGTCTAAAATGTTTGTTAAAGGCAGGAAAAACGTAACGCTCGTGTTAAAAGGACACCATACTATCGTCATTAATGAAGACAAGTTTTATATAAACAAGACTGGCAATCCTGGGATGGCGACAGCCGGCGCTGGAGACGTGCTGACAGGCATGATTGCTGCTTTTTTAGGACAAAATTATACGCCATTTGAGGCGGCACAATTGGGAGTATATTTGCACGGTTTAGCAGGAGATCTTGCGGCGCAGGAGAAGGGCGAAATCTCAATGATTGCCACGGATATTCTGGACAACTTACCCAAGGCGTTCTTAGCTTATAAGGAAAGCGCTGTAAATTAGGCTGCCTTTGGCAGCGACTTTTAAACTCCCCTCTAGAAAGAGGGGCTGGGGGGGTTGCGGCAAACTTACACACCCCTTTATCCCCTCCCGTATCGGAGTACGGGACAAGCCTTTTTAGAGGGGAATCACAAAAGATTGAAATTCCTTAACATTAAATTAGGCATTTAGCGCTTTTTACCACAAATAATATTGCCTGTATGGATACGCCGCAACGTGCCCCCCCTACTTTGGAATTCCTGAACATGAATATGGACATTAAAAATCTATTAATTATCATCGCTCTGTGTTGCGTTCCTGGTTCTCTATACGCTGCGAACAACAATTGCTACATTCCTGAAGGTACTGTCAAAGAGCGATTGGCCGAGGGCATCGGTTCTGCACGGCATTGCATAGATATTTGCATCTACGATTTCGCTGCTCTAGATATAGTTGAGAATTTGGAAAATGCGAAGGCTAACGGTGTCAAGCTCCACGTCGTAATTCTAGAATACGGCAATAACAATTTAAGGGGCTCGCTAGCAGAGGCGTTAATTCAGAAAGGATTCGATGTT
>JAGWZR010000120.1 GCA_018968795.1 Planctomycetota bacterium
TCCGTGCTCATAATGACGACGGTGCTTACCGTCCAATGCCTGGTCTTTCAGGATGGCGGTGTTACCGCCCTCGGTGCGAATATCTTCAACATGGGCGTTGTAGGGGGATTTTTTGGATATTACGTAAACACCATTATCCAATTATTTATCCATGGTAGAAAAGGCGCTCTCATTGGCAGTTTCACGGCGGCATGGTGCTCTATCGTATTGTCGGCAGTCTGTTGCGCCATCGAACTGGGTGTTTCAGGTACCATACCCTTAAAACTCGGCATCCCTGCGATGGCGGGCATCCACGCCATTATTGGAATTGGAGAAGGGCTTATCACCGCTGCAACACTAAGCCTGCTTGCAAGGGTGAGACCGGACTTGCTGAATTTGCAGAAAATTTAAGAATCGCAAAACTAGCCACAGGACACACAGAGAAAAAATAAAATTTGAAACTACAGATTTCTCAAATTATACAGATAATCGTATTTAAATAAGGATTATAAATTTATGAAGAAACCCCCAAAAAATATTCCGCTATTTATAGTATTTGGTTTATCGTTCATCATAGGACTTGTGTTTCTTATCATGCCATTTATTTCCCACAAGCCTGACGGGCTTCAAAAGGTGTCAGAAAAAACCGTTGGTTTTCTCAAAAAAGAGGACTTCAAGCCGGTGGTGAAGGCACCCATGCCTGATTATACAATACCCATCTTAAAGCACAACAATGTAAAACAGTATGCCGGTATTATTGGTGTATTTGTTGTGTTTGGGATAACGGTCTTCATAGGGTTCATGCTTAAGAGAAGACGCAAAAATTCGCCCTAAAAGAAAATCCATTAGACAGCCCCCGCTATTCCTCTTTATTAAAAAGAGCAAAGAAAACATGGAATGCAAAAGGCTAAATATGCTCGTTTATTTCAAGCGCCTTTTTAATTCTGATATGTAATTTGGCAGGTATTTGTACAGATGCTTTTTCTTGCGCGGCTTTCTTTCATTCAAGACGTATCCGGCAAGTATCGGCATGGCTATCGTTGCGTCACTGTAAACAACCACATGATTTTTCAATTCCTCCTTGCGTATCTTACCCCACGATATAGCCTCTGAAGGCGTCGCGCCAGAGAGTCCCCCCCACTGGGGCGCATCCGTAGTGATCTGGATAAAATAATCATGTCCACCTTTATTGATGTTCAGTATTTGCGCCAGGGTAGGTTGGGTCTGCATATAAAAATTCTTTGGAGAACCGCCGCCAATACTGACCACGCCGTTCTTTTCACTATTAAAAACAATTGCCGTAGATTGCAGGACGTCCATGTCGGTATCAACCGTAATGCCTTTTTTACCCTGAAGTTTGAGATAAGACAGATTCATTCCGATCGAAGAATCGCCAGGGGAGGAAACAAATATGGGAACATTGTGCCTTGCTGCCTGGGCTACAAGGCTCAAATGCGGCGATAAGGTCTCCTCAAGAACTGCCTTACCCAGAATGTAGTGAAAGTCGGCAGTAGAAATGTTTTTATCGGCGGCAAATCTCAAAGCCACATCCTGGATGAATTTGTCCGTCTTCAACAGAAGTTCGTCAGTGATAAAGATGTCATAGATACGTTCGATCCCTGCCTCATAAAGCTCTCTATCGTCAACCCTAAAATCTCCCTGGTGTATAGGCAGATTCAATGCGAAATGGAGGTCATGATAAAGATTAGCCCCCGTTGAAATGATAAAATCCACAAAACCGTTTTCTATGAGCGTAATGAGTATTCCTCCCATACCGGTGGGCGTCATAGCGCCGGAGAGGGTTAAACCAACGGTGGTATTCTCATCGATCATGTGACAATACAACTTGCACGCCTCTGATAATCGCCCCGCATTGAACGCCCCCGAACGGCTGTACTCATTAACGAGGTCTTTCAGATTCATGCCCTTCTTTACAACTTGTGGGGAAATCCGAGGTCTGCAAAGGTATTTATGCTGCAACTGGCATTGTTTAGATTTTTTAGACATGGATATTTGTTCTTTCCTTAATTAACAATTACAAGACGAATTTCTCTATTTTCAGTAAACGGACGTAAACGGAGTGAAAGTATATAAAATTGTTATAACTCAGTCAATTGAAAAAGAATGAAGTACCGGTAAGACCCAGGCTATATTTTATTTTGAGATATTCCTTACTTCACGTACGACGTCTTCTACTTTTATACTTTCTAAACATATCTGTGCTGCACAATTTTTTCTTGTTTCTAATGAGCACGGACTACAGGGTATTTTATTATAAAGAATTTTTACCTGCCCTCCTCTAGTCCCCCACATATTGGGATCGGTAGGACCAAAAATAGACACGGTGGGAGTTCCCACGGCAGCAGCCAAATGTGTGATACCCGAATCGTTTCCGATAAATAATTTACATCGTTTTATTACAGCAGCCAGATTTGGTAAAGAGATTTGGTCCAAGACAATTAAATCAGCTTCTATCTTCACTTCCATTTTTAACCTAGAAATGATCTCACCATCGGCTGGACCTGAAACAACGAGTACTTGTGCATCCATTTCCTTGATTAACCAGTTCGTTAATGCTGCAAACCGCTCCGTATGCCAGCATTTTTGCCTGCTTCCACTTCCCGGATGAACGGCAACTAATATTTTTTTTGGATCGGCAATCCTGTTCTTTATAAAATCATCACCAAAACGCTCATCCTCGCAACGTAAATATAGTTTTGGGATTTTACTGAGATGAGATATTCCCAATGAATTCAAGAATTTTAGAAAGTAATCGATAATATGGATGCCTTCTCTATCTGAAGGGAAAGGTTCATAATGGACAACATGCCTTGCCCCAGCAGTTTTAAGATTGTTGGTAAAAATCCGTTCCTTATCAGAAACAAACGAAATAATCAAATCCATATCGCCAAGTCTTTTCATTAAAGCTGTAAACATTTTAGCGTCTTTCGTGAACAGTTGGGCAACGTCTGCTTGATCAAATCGACTTACTGTGTCGGCATAGAAATGTCCTCTTATAATTTCCAGATATAACGGGTAGCCCATCACTTCAATCTTGGCGCTCTTAAAATGACTGCGAATGGCGCCGATAGTTGGTAAGGTGACAATCAAGTCGCCAATAGCGCCGGGACGGATAATTAAGATACGTTTTACTGAGGATTTAATATTCGAGCAGGATGTTGAAGCGTTGGAATTGGCGGGTTTATAATTAAGGGTTTTTTCTTCCAAAATACTTTTAGTATATTTTGCATGGAAATGGGGTATGATTTGGGCTCTACACGCCTTCTTTTTTCTTTTTTATCATCTCACTAACATGATCAAAGAATTTCGGGTTTCCATCAGTTGCGGCCCGTTTTTTTGCCTCAGCCTGAATCTTTTTAACGTCAAGGATGTGACCCATGCACTCCTCTGCAGATTTACACCATTCGACACAGGTCGGCACCTTATCCTTAAAGATAGTCGTGCCACATTTGTGGCAATCGGTCTTCTCTTCATCACTCCACATCTCCACAATAACGCCGCAATTATGGCATTTGCGTTCAATCGGTGTTGGGGTTGTATTTCGTACACTACCTGGGCATCTTACTTTACCCATTATATAATAATCTCCTCAAATTCTCTTAAAGATATTTGCTTCGGCACTAAACATTTAAACAAGATATTAAGCTAAATTGTTTCTATGGTCAAGAGTTTTTTCACCACAAACTTTTTACAAGTTGACAATGATTATTAACTTTTATATTATCGATCCACGAAAGTGGAGAGAAAATTTTAAAATTGGTCACCTGCAGCATATTCAACACATCGAAATCTCTATTAAAAAACCTTGTGTCTTTCTAAATTAGAATAAGGTTGCGGGATAAAATTAATTTAGTGTTTTCCCCTTTGTATTCTTTTATTAGAGGGACTAACAATGCATAATTTCCCAAAAACGAAGATAGTGTGTACAATTGGGCCATCTTGCAATTCTCCCACGGTAATTGAAGATTTAATAAATGCAGGAATGAATGTTGCAAGGCTAAACTTTTCTCACGGCACATTATCTGACCACAAAGACAACATAAAAAATATACGCGATATTTCTGAACGATTACAAAAACCAGTAGCTATTATCCAGGATTTATCAGGTCCCAAAATTAGGATAGGAACTTTATATAAAGAATCAATTATTTTAAAAACTGGTGACCAATTTACACTTACGAATAAAATTTTAGAAGGAAATGAAAGGAGAGTATCAGTTACATACTCACTATTGCCAGAGAGTGTTTTTGTTGGGGATTCCATCTTTATCTGCGATGGAGAGATTGAATTAAAAGTCATTCAAAAGAGCAACGTCGATATTGTCTGCCAGATCATTGTAGGCGGTGAATTGACTGCAAGTAAGGGAATCAATATTCCGACAAGAAGTTTACCAATACCATCCCTTACGGAAAAAGATAAAAAAGACCTCGATTTCGGAATAAACCATGATATAGATTATGTAGCCCTGTCCTTTGTAAAAAATGTGGATGATGTCTTACAGCTAAAAGAACTTTTACGTCAAAAAAACAAAGATATACCTATTATTGCCAAGATCGAAAAACGCGAAGCGCTTAACAATCTTGAAGCTATCATAAAAACCGCTGATGCCATCATGGTCGCAAGGGGAGACTTAGGCGTGGAAATACCTTTAGAGAGCGTACCTCTTGCTCAAAAGAAGATCATCCATATTGCTAACAGCTACTGTAAACCGGTCATTACAGCTACACAAATGCTGGCTTCCATGGTCAATAACTACAGGCCTACCCGTGCAGAAGTTACCGATGTAGCCAATGCAATTTTGGATGGAAGCGACGCCGTCATGCTTTCTGAAGAAACAGCCAAAGGCCGTTATCCCCTTGAGTCTGTGCGTATGTTATCTAAAATTGCCGGTGAAATAGAGCCCAGTTTGGCCAGAAGAAATAATTTTGAGACACAGCGAATACAAAACAACCCCATCACAATACCTGACGCAATAAGCATTGCAACCTGCCAGATTGCAAACGACCTTGATATCAAAACCATTGTTACCTGCACTCAAACGGGAAATACAGCACGGTTTATTTCAAAATATCGTCCCAAACAACGCATTCTCGCTGTTACCCCATCGCTCAATACGTACAGAAGGCTTGCCCTCGTTTGGGGAGTCATCCCCATTCTTACCGAATCCATGCAAAATACTGACGACATGATGAAAAAAGGCATCGAAGCCGCCAAACAAGCCGGCTACATTAATGAGGGGGAAACAATTGCCATAACAGGTGGAGTCCCTGTCTGGAAACCAGGTTCTACTAATCTCTTGCGAGTTTACTAAAATGGGAAAATCACTAACACGCGAAGAAATGCGGGAATTGGACAGAAAGGCTATTGAAGAATACAAAATTCCTGGAATTATTCTCATGGAAAACGCCGGACGGAATGTGGCCGAAGAAGTCCTACAGATGACAGATAATCCTCAAAAAACAAAAGTGGCCGTTTTGTGTGGAAAAGGGAATAACGGCGGGGATGGATTTGTCGTAGCGCGACATCTTCATAATCACGGTATTTCAGTGGACGTTTTTCTCGTCGCAAAGGTTTCTGACGTCTTAAAGGATGGAGATGCTGGCATAAACCTGCAAATACTCCTAACCATGGAAATACCAGTTAAAGAAATACTCAATATTGCCGATGTAAACAACATTTTAAGAGAATTGGATAGGTATAATATCTTGACTGACGCCTTGTTTGGAACTGGGCTTTCAGGGGAGGTGCGGGAACCTTTTAAAACGCTCATTCATGGAGTAAATACACTTAAAAAATCTGTTATATCTGTTGATATTCCTTCCGGACTTGATTGTAATACTGGTTGTGTTTTAGGTGTAGCCGTTAGGGCCACAAAAACAGTGACCTTTGCAGTGAGTAAAAAAGGGTTTTATCTGGGTGAGGGGCCAAACTATGCAGGGGAGGTTGTTGTAACAGACATCAGCATTCCAAAGGAATTGCTAACGCTTTAGCCACGAGTGAGTAAAAGAATAAATTTGTAATTTATTACTCAGTGTAATTCCGTGAGAATCTGTGGTGAATTACATCTGATTGTACCTTTGCATGATAGGAACTCCGCACTAGCGGCCCTGATTCTACATGTTTAAACCCCATTCTCTCCCCTGCTATCTTCAACAAAGTAAACTCTTCAGGGGTATAGTAACGCCGGATCGGCAAGGCGTTCCTCTGCGGACTCAGGTACTGTCCCAAAGTAAGGATATCGCAACCCACATCCCTGATATCCCGCACCACATCTATTATTTCACCCCATTCTTCACCAAAACCCAACATTAATCCTGATTTCGTTGTTAGAAAAGCATTTTTCTCCTGTGCGCTCTTTAATAATTTCAGGGAACGTTTGTAATCGGTTAATGGCCTTACATGTGAATAAAGGCGTGGCACAGTTTCTATATTATGATTGAGTATATCCGGCTTAGCATTGAGTACTGTTTCTAGCGCCGCTAAAGCGCCGCCGAAATCAGGAATCAACACCTCCACTTTACAATCTTTAACACACTCCCGAATACACTGAATCGCTTGTGCGTAGACCGATGCGCCACCGTCAGGGAGATCATCTCTTGTGACAGAGGTAATTACAACGTATTTTAATCCTATCTTCTTAACAGCCTCGGCGATTCGACGAGGTTCCTCATTATCCACTCCAATGGGTCTTCCCTTCTTCACGGCGCAAAAACCGCATCGTCTGGTACACGTATCACCAAGTATTAAAAACGTTGCAGTTCGCTGTTCAAAGCACTCACCGATATTTGGACACAACGCCTCTTCACATACCGTATGAAGTTCCTTTTCATGCAAAATACCTTTTATCTCGTTGAAATTTTTACCTGTGGGTAACTTTATTCTCAGC
>JAGWZR010000121.1 GCA_018968795.1 Planctomycetota bacterium
AATATGTGCAATATCAACGGTTGATACTCATTTAATTATCTGACCGTTGATCTTTATTTCTTTCATGAATTAAATAAACAGAATTTGATCTTGACCAGTCTCAGCAAGAAATGTAGTTAACCCCATACTCTTATCAACCTCATTTACGAGTTCGTCTCGGGATATATTTAACAAGCCCATAGAATTGGTGCAGACATAAAATTTTGCACCCATCGCCTTAGCTTGAGTTAAAAGTTCAGATATTTCTTGAATATGGCCTTTTCTCATATGCTCTTCTAATATTTTCCTGTGAGTCTGTCCCTCTTCATTAAGTAGGAACACAGATTTTCCTTTTACCAGATATTCTAATGCCCAATACGTAAAAAAACATCTTGCCTCTCTGCCTAATGCCAGGGCTACAAGGACAATAGAAAAACCGTGATAAATGCGGTCGTAAGAACCGCTATGAAATATGATCGACAAACCTTTCTTATCTGTCTCCATGGTTTATTTCATTTGCCTCTTATGGTTTCAGCCCAATCTAGTAAAGGTACGCCCGCTTTTCTTGCGGCAGCAAGTTTCTCGCTTAAATTATCAATTTCCTTTTTACTCAATCTTTCGGAAAGTATGGATAAACCGTCACAGTTTGAGACATGGATTAAGAGCGACCTTGCCGCCGTGGCAGCCTGCTTTGCCTCTCCATCTGTCAGACTATCCTTCTTTAATAGCTCAGCACAAGAACGGGCAGTAGCTATTACACCATCATGCTCCTTGAGTAACTGGTCTACATACTCACCTAATAATACCCGCAATGCAGGATAAAGAGTTTCTTCCTCATATCTAAAATGTGGACCGACAACTACGTTTATTTTGCCAAGTATTTTTCTTGCCGTAGCAATATCCTTTGATTGCAAGGCTTCCATTAATTCAAGTAATCCGTCCCTTACCTTTCTGTGGTCTTCTCTAAATTCTGCAATTGGATCTAACTTTGCCATCTTGTTTTCCCTCCTTTTTTAAATTCATTTTATGTTCACTATCCAATTGATTGTCTATAAATGTAACTTTCCCATCCAGCACACAACCCTTCTGCGAAGATTGACATGGTTTTCTCAACCTAACACATTCATTATTTATCTGATAGAGACAAGTCCAACTCATTTGTTTTTCAATACCTCCAAAAGCACTTGTGCATTATTTCTTGCTTCATCTTTGGCAGCATATAATAGAGTAACTTTTTGGTTTTTTCCTAAATCTATCAATTGTTTCAGGAGTTCGTTTTTATCTTTCAACTCTTTCATATAACGACTTTTAAACTCCTGCCAGCGTTCCTCTTTATGAGCAAACCATTTTCGAAGACTGTCACTTGGGGCTATTTCTTTCATCCAATAGTCGATTTTCGCCTCTTCCTTCTTGAGACCCCGTGGCCAGAGACGATCAACCAAGACCCTTATATGATCACCTTCACCCGGTTTCTCATAAACCCGTTTTATTCCAAACATGGCAAATTTAAACCTTCTTTCACTTCACTCTAGAAAAAAAATCTATCTTTGTTTTACAACAATAACGACCGTTAACCTGTTCCTGATTTTCAAGATTTTCCCAAACTTTGTTTAAATTCCTTTGTTCTTCATTTCGAAAAATAATCAAAATTGCAAATCGTTTACGTCCTTGAATCAATAAATTCGTTATTCAATCTATCAATATCTTCTTGCCTTAATTTCCAACCAATCGCACCCAAGTTTTCTTCAAGATGTTCAACTTTTGTTGATTTTGTTATGGTAACAATCCCCTTCTTGGAAATTATCCAATTTATAGCAATTTGCGCCTGAGTCCTGTTATATTTTGCAGCTAATTCATCTAAGATTTTAAAACCAGGTTTTGCGATTTCACCCTTTGCAAGCGGTCTCCATGCGATAATGAGAATATTATTTTCCTGACAATAGGGAATTATTTTTGATTCCATATTTTCTGTAACCCTGCCTTTGTCTCTCACAAGTAGGTTGTATTCAATTTGATTAGCAACAATTTTATTTTTGGTATATTTCTGAGCTTCTTTTATTTGTTCAACCGAAAAATTACTTACCCCCATACACCTAATCAGTTTCTGCTCAACTAAAGAATCCATTGCCTTCATGGTTTCCTGTATTGGGATGTTCGGATTAGGCGCATGAATCAAATATAAATCAATATAATCCGTATTTAATCTTTGCAGGCTTCCTTTTGCAGAAGCAAGGAGATCATCGTAACTTAAATGCTCCGGTGAAACTTTCGAAGTGATAAATAGGCTTTTTCTATCCAAACCACCGATTGCCATTCCAACCAGTTCTTCTGTATGACCATGGGCATACGCTTCAGCGGTATCAATGAGTGTTATTCCAAATTTGATTGCAGTTTTTATTGCAGAAATATTCTCTTTATCATACGTAGTATCTGCTTCATCCCCTCCACCAATAGTCCATGTCCCAAGACCTATAACGGGTATTTCAATATTATTCGACAACTTTTTGAATTCCATGTTAGCCTCGTGTTAAGAAATGTCTTAAAAAATATTTTTTATAGAACAAACTCAATTGCCTTAAGAAAATTGACCACATGATCTTTAACCAAATAAGCTAAAGAGGCATTGGAAAGGGTATTTCTCAATTACATCCTTCCATTTCGTAAATGTAATAACCACTCTCTTTAATGGCCTTTTCAACATCCTCTGACGCCTCTTCCGTATGACAGAAACTACATTCCTTGGTTGTGAGTGGTTGCCCCTCCTGTCCAACTCTCTTTAGATATTCAAGTCCATATTGAATGACCTTTTCGTGGGGCTGATCCTTTGGAACGATAATATCAAAATGCATTGTCACCCCGTTTTTCTTTACGACGTATGTATCGTATACGGCTACTTTCATAGATTATCCTTCCGTTCTTTAGAATAAAGTTAACAGATTCTCGGAAGCTGGTCGCCCACAAGCATATCAATGACCCTTATTCCACCAATTACCATTTTAAAACACACCTTACCATGTAATTCCCCAATTACCTCTCCGATGATTATGGCATCTTTGCCTAAATCATATTCCGTTATAATATATCACGCACCTTAATAGCATCATCTGCGGAGGCAACAATTACAACTTTTCCTTCATTTGCAATATAGAGAGGATCGTAAAAAACGTTCGTATCTTTTTGTTCTAATTCGCAATGAAAGCGGGGTTGATGATACTGCAAACCGTATCATCATTCAAGTTAGAAATCACAAAGAAAACTTTTAAAAATTGCCATAAAATATTGGGATTTGTGCTGAAAAGATAAAGGTGTAAGGCAAAGTTGGGTATGGACAAGTTTCACGCATTTTACTTATACTTCTTGTAAATGACCAGCGCCTATTTGGGTGGAAGGGTTAGACGCTTGGGCAGACGATTATACCGACAAACTTTTCGGTCCTCGTGTCTTGCTGGCGCGACTGCGGGCTCAGTTGAAGACAAAAGTTCTCAGTGATTGGTTAGTCAAGAAAATCAAAGAAAAAAACACTGACTGATCGCAAGGGACTAACAAATCCGTGGAAGTTGTTCCCCAGAGAGCATATCCAGTATCCTTCTATTTCCGATAGATGTCTCAAGAAGGACTTTACCTTGTGGCGCATCTACTACAGCGCCAATAATGGAGGCATTTCTACCCAGAGGGTTTTTTTGCATGGCTTCTAGGACGGTATTGGCTGAGTCCTTAGATACAATCGCTATCAGTTTCCCCTCGTTGGCCAGATAAAGTGGGTCAAAACCCAGTATCTCACACGCCCCCTTTACTTCTTCTTTAACCGGGATAGCACTTTCTTCGATAATCATCCCGCATCCGGAAGACGAAACCAGCTCATTGAGGGTGGTAGCCAATCCGCCTCTGGTAGGGTCTCTCATGGCAAGGATTCCATTTGATTGTGATATGACATCCTTTACGAGTCCGTGGAGGGCTGCACAGTCGCTTTCCACAGGAATCTTCATCTGAATTCCTTCTCTGTGGGATAATATGGCAATCCCATGATCACCTATAGAGCCTGATACAATTATTGCATTACCCGGTCTTATAAGCAATGGCGAGAGGTTTATGCCGTCTTTTATCACTCCTATCCCTGTGGTGTTTATAAACAACTTATCGCCTTTCCCTCTCTCGACTACTTTGGTGTCTCCGGTAATTATCTTTACTCCCGCATGTTTGGCAGTTCGTGACATAGAATCCACAACCATCTTTAGTTCTTCTACCAAGAGACCTTCTTCAATAATAAAGGATACACTTAGATAAAGGGGTTCAGCGCCTCCCACGGCGAGGTCGTTTATGGTTCCGCATACCGAGAGCTTGCCGATATCTCCTCCTGGGAAAAAGATTGGGTTTACCACATAAGAGTCGGTGGTGAAGGCAAGCCTGGAGGCGGGAAGGCTGAAGACTGCCTGATCATTTAATGGCGATAAGAATTCATTACCGAAAGCCTTCAGAAAGATTTCGTGGATGAGTTGATAACTTAGCTTACCGCCGCTTCCGTGGGATAAAAGAATCCTGTCATGTTTCATAGGTTAGGTAGATTGGAGAAATTCGTATTTATAATAAGCCGCACAGGTTCCTTCAAAAGAGACCATGCAAGGGCCTACAGGAGTCTCTGGAGAACAGACCTTGCCAAAGAGAGGGCACTGATTTGGGATCAAAAGTCCCCTGAGTACCTCACCGCAGGCGCATCCCGTTTGGATTTCAGATTTTAGGTCCCCGTTATCAAGTCGTAAATCCAAAATCATATCAAGTGGTTTTTCAAATGTTTCACTTTTTATTCCGAATCTCTTCTCGGCATTAAAATCTGCAAATTCTTCTTTCAATCTAAGCCCACTCATAGGTATCGTTCCAATTCCCCTCCAACTGCTGTCACATATTTCAAAGACCTGTTCTATTATTTTCTGTGCCTTTACATTACCATTCCAGGTTACAACCCTTTTATATTGTATCTCGATATCGTTTCTGCCTTCCTCCAGTTGCTTTACAAGCATATACAGTCCATGAATAGCGTCAAGCGGCTCAAAACCAGCCACTACACAGGGGGCATGGTAATCTTCGGCAATGAATCGGTAAGCGTTAGCTCCTATAATAGTAGTTACATGACCGGGACAGATGAAACCGTGAAGATTGAGTTCTCCAAGGTCCAGAAGTGCCTTCATCGCTGGGGGGGTAAGCTTATGAAGGGCAAAGACCGAAAAATTTTTAATTCCTTTATCTTTAGCCATAAGGACCGTGGCTGCAACCGTTGGTACGGTAGTCTCAAAACCAACTGCAAAGAGAATCACTTCTTTTTCAGGTTTCGCCATTGCAATATCGATAGCTCCTAAGGGAGAATAGACAACCCTTATATCTCTACCTGCGGCCTTTTGTTCCTGAAGTGATGATTCAGTTCCCGGAACTCGCATCATGTCTCCGAAAGTGGCAAGGATAACATCCTTTTCTCTTTTGCTGAATTCAATAACCCTGTTTACGTCTCCTGCTGAGGTAACACATACGGGACATCCAGGCCCTGAGATAAGACAGATATTGGGGGGCAAGGCGTTTCTGATGCCATACTTTGATATGGCATGGGTATGCGTCCCGCAGATTTCCATGATATTGCACTTTTTTTTAGATATCTCATGGATTTTTTTTAATATAGCTTGTGCGGCGTTCTTTTGCCTGAATTCATCAATGTACTTCATTGGGGCATACCCTTTATCAGATCATTCATAATCCTTAATGTTTCTTGGGCTTCTTTTTCATTCACCTTTTGTATGGCGAAACCTGCGTGAATGATTATGTAGTCTCCAACATTAACATCGTCCAACAACATGAGGCAAGTTTCCTTTTTAGCGCCTGCCACATCCACATTAGCCATCATGTCTTTAATCTCTATTATCTTTCCTGGCACTCCAAGGCACATGATTTTATTTTTCCTTTCCATTTCTCCCAAGCTACCACAGCCTGGCCTAGAGAGATCCCGCCATCATTGGTAGGAACCTGCCTGTGAGACCAGACCTTAAAACCGGCATTTGTAAGGTGGTCTGTAGTAAGTTTTAATAAAAGCATATTCTGAAATACCCCTCCGCTCAGAACAACATCCTTTATTCCACTTTCTTTCGCCAAGATTTCAGTAACCTTCACGACGATCTTTGCAAGGGTATGATGAAATTTTAAAGAAATTATAGCTGGCTTCATTCTTTTATTAAAGTCTTCTATTATCGATTTTACAAGAGGTTTCAGGTTTATTATATTCGATACTCCAGCAACAATCTGGAATGGGTATGATTCCAATCCCGTTTCGTCGCAACGATCGGCAGCCATTTCCAGTCCTATAGCCGCTTCGCCCTCGAAAGTTATCGTATCTCGTATCCCCAGTAAAGAAGATACCGCATCAAAGAGTCGGCCTACGCTGGAGGTTAAGGGAGTGTTGATTCCGCTCTTTATCATTTTGATGATTATATCAACGTCCTTTATGTTGAGTCGTTCAAGGAAAGGGGGTACAGCTTCAAATATACTATCGCCAAAGGTCTGGTATAGATAGGAGATTGCCATTCTCCACGGCTCTCTGACAGCCTTATCGCCGCTAGGCATGGGAACATATTGAAGGTGTGCTTTCCTCATAAAATTTTGTTTGTTGACTATTAGGAATTCTCCTCCCCACATATTCCCATCAGAACCATATCCCGTACCGTCAAAGGCAACGCCTATTACCGCGCTATTAAGGCCGTGCTCAGCCATGCAGCTTACGATGTGGGCATGATGGTGTTGAACCGATATGACTCTTGCATCAGGGATATTCATTTGTGCTGCATACTCCAAAGCAACCCTAGTGCTTAGGTAATCAGGGTGAAGGTCATGGGCGATTATTCTGGGAGTCACACG
>JAGWZR010000122.1 GCA_018968795.1 Planctomycetota bacterium
GCTTATGGTTAAAAGGCGGAGAGCCGAATACCATGGATCCGGCTCTGTTTACCCAGGCAGAGGTACGATTCCTGATCTGCAGGTTGTCAACGTATCGAGACGTATCGACCTCTATCTCGCACTCTCTGATAGCCCAAATTGCCCAGGAGGTTGAGGACATCTTTACAGACTTCGCCTTCCTGCCGCCGCCCAAGGATGTCGAGGTCATGACCGCATCAAAAATTCCTCTCTGGGTAGGCACAACCACGAAAGAGCCGCCGTGCGCATTTGATGTGCTGGGTATTAGCAATTCTTTTGTGCTAGAGTTACTGAACCTGCCGAAGCTTCTTCATTTTTCTGGCATCCCACTCTTCAAAAATGAACGCATGCTGCGACCCGATATTCCACTGATTGTGCTGGGAGGCGCCAGTGCGGCTGTCACATCAGTACTGCACGGCCCTATAAAAGCACAGGGATTTGGTGATAACTATGGACTCGTAGATGCCGTATTCATTGGTGAAGGGGAATTTTCAGTAAAACAATTTTTAGAGATTGTTAAAAAAGGAAAGTCCTCGGGTTTAAGTAAATCTGAAATTTTAAGGACATGTCATGGGAAAGTTGATGGGTTTTATGAACCCGATAAATACGAACATAGCTATAAAGTAGTCGTACATAACCGTTCAGCAGTACAAGAGACACCAGAAGAAGCAAATAATAAACAAGCTGAAACTCTCGTAAATTACCGACTCACAAATAAACCCATCCTCTACCACGATCGGAAGAATGAAAATACCCCCTCTCTTTCCCCTCCTTCACAAGGGAGAAAGGACGAGGTGAAAAATCCATTTTTGCGCGAGGAATATCTAATAGAAATCGCACCAAAAGAACCGTATGTATCGTATCCAGTAAAAAGCGCGACAGTGTACGAGCTTGATCAGATGAGGACATTGGAATCCGGCCCCTTGTGGTATGAAGCAGAAAGCGTGGGTATTGGAAGTTTGCAGATCAGCAATGGATGCCCCTGCTTCTGTGCCTTTTGCGCCGAAAGCTGGGAAAGAAAACCTTATCGGGAACGATCATTATCAAAACTCCTGGAAGCGATGAGATCGGCAAAAGCTCATCAGGGACTCGATACCATCAACTTCCTGAGTTTTAATTTTAATACCCATGCGGAACTATATCCCATGATCTTGTCCTTTTATAGGGAAATAGCCAACATCAGCCTGAAAAGCCAGCGATTTGATTTGCTGTCTAACGACAGATTCCTTGCGGAGGTGCTGCAAATAATCGGGAAAACAACGATTAGCTGCGGTATGGAGGGTATCAGCGAGCGGCTCCGACGTTACCTGCACAAAAATCTTACAGAAGAACAAATCTATAAGGCATGTGAATTTCTATTTGAGAAGGGTATTCGAGAACTTAAGATTTTTCTCATCTGTACAGGACTTGAACAAGTGGAAGGTTTTCTGGAATTCAGGAAATTTGTAAAACGCCTGGAGAACTTAAAAAGTATGTCAAACAGCACCGTGCGCATTATTTTTAGTCTGACGCTTCTCTATTATCCACCGCACACCCCTTTGCAATTTCACTCGTGTATAGCGGCTATTGAAGATACGAAGAAAATACGAAGAGAAATTGAACGTATCTGCAAGTTCAATGGTATGGAATTCCGCGAAAGCGCTTCGTATGAAGAAACGTGGCTTATGCAATTACTAGCAATGGGCGATAGACGGCTGACACCAGCCCTTATCCGTTCATCGATTACCGATAATTTTTTTTATTACAATGCCGCGCCCAAGCAGGTGATCAAGAAGTGGCAGACGTATTTAATGGAATTAGGCTTATCAGCATGGAGTTACTTTCGCCCAAAGGAAAAAGACCATATCTTCCCATGGGATGATATTAATTTGGGAATTACAAAGAAATTCTTGTGGGAAGAATATGAACGTTCAATTCAATTTACGGAACGTGAATACTGTCTTGGCAGGCCTCAAGTAGATGCACGATGTCTTGGGTGTGGGGCATGTCCAACGCCTGCACATATCAAAAAAATCACCCAGCATGAGATTTCTCAACCGTTTCTTTTGGAAGAACTTCACAGAATTTCAGAGAGTAAACGGAACAAGCTTATACTACGAGTTGTTGTGGAAATAGAGCCCGCCCTGCGGTTGGCGCCAAAACGATTTATTGGTGTAGCCACAGCACGCGCACTCATGCTGGCAATGCCTGAAATTGTCCCATATTATCACACCTTATCCAGCCATTTAAGGGATTTTATTGACGACAAAACCCCTGTTGATTTCGCTCACGGGATAAACATTTACCACCTAGCGTTTTTATCAACCGGCAAAATAAAAGGCCTTTTAAATACCGCGTTCCTTTCACAAAAACTAAATAGTATTCACGAACATTGCCGCGGATTCAAAATTAAAGAATTTACTCTCGATCCTATCAATGCCTTGGATGTTAAATACATACTCTACAAGATTTATTTCAACAAGGATTTTACGACGCCTCTTGTAGAACAAAAACTGGGAGCATACCTTCATGCTGCGTATGTTAAACATACGCTATTAAGAAGGGATGGCCATACGATATTCAAAGTAGACATGAAAAACAAAAAAAATGCCGTGGTTCTTTATGCACGGATTAATAAAGCAAATTGCTTACAAGAATCAGATGCAGCATTTTCCATTATAATGGCAGTGACAACACGATTTGATCTCTATTCATTTTTGGAAACTTGCTATGGACTTGAGAGACGGAAAGAAGCCGTCTGCGCGAAAATAGAGGCATTGGGATACTACGGAAGAAATCCTGCCTTGCAAAATGTCGAAAGATGCGTCTTGTGCAATGACTATGTTAACGAAATATTTATCGCCGGACAACCTTTCGTGGAAAAGCATTGCCTCGTTTGTGGTATTGACACAAACAAGCTTAATCTTAATTGAAATAAATTTCCTAGGCAAGACCCTATTATAAATATTTGGTTTTTTGTAGTGAAAGACAAAAATAAGTATACATAATCCCCCTTATTCTCCTTTACTATATGGGGACTTTGTCGTGATGGTTCGACAAGTAGAGACAGGTTTTAAACCTGTCTCTACATTGTTCACCTTGTACGGCGCTGCATCCTGAGACTTCGGCGTGAGCTCAGTCGAACGCTTGTCGAAAACGATTGAGGGGGATTAATTTATGTCGTTGACTATAATTCCACTTTTGATATACTTCTTTTGCATATTTCATTTCCAGCGGGTTTAATTTTGGCTGTCGGGAGCGCGCAAGCTTGCTTTCACAGTTCGTGACAATAAAATTTAGTATTTTGAATAGGTGAGGTGGTCAAAATGTATAAGACAATAATTATGGTTTTATTGCTTATTGTTTTTGCCGGATGTCCTTCCTCGTCAAAAAAAACTGTCGATACTAAAGGTGTTCCAGTAACGCTATTGGGATTATTACCAAAACATTCTGAAGAAAAACCCATAGAAGAAACGCCTCCTGACAAGATACCCAGCTTCGAGCAAAACAGGGCTTATAAAGAAGTAGACGGTTTCCCTGACTATATTATCGGGGTTGGCGATATTGTCACTATATCTATGTTGAAGACAGCCGGACAAGAATCTGTAGACATCAAAATACCGCCAAATGGATTGGTCTCTTTTGCGTTTTTAGATAATGTGCCTGTTGTTGGAAAAACAACAACCGAAGTGTCCAGTACTATTGCGAAATCGTTGGAGGCTTACGTTAAAAGGCCGAGAATTATTGTCTCAGTAAGAGACTATGGCAGCAAAAAGGTTTTCCTGTTGGGCGAGGTAGGAAGGATTGAAGGATTGCCACGCTCGGGTCCCGGAGTATATCCCTTAACTGGAAAAACAACTCTTTTAAATATGTTAATATCAATAGGCGGTCATACGCCAAAGGCAGATTTAACCCGAGTGGAATTAACAAGAGAGGGAAAAATTTATTATCTCAATTTATACAAAATGCTGACACAGACCGCAGAGGGTATGGATATAATCCTTGAAAATAAGGACAGGGTGATTATTCCTGAACTCCCCACTTTTAAAGAGGAAAAATTCGTAACCCAGAGAATCTATGTCCTGGGGGAAGTAACCACTCCTGGATTAATTGAGGCAAAAACCGAGCTCACAATGCTCGAGGCGATTACAAAGGCGGGGGGGGTAAAATTAAATGCCGCCAAGAGCAGGGCAAGGATTGTGCGCGGGGATATAAGAAATCCCGAGGTGATCCCCATCGATCTTAGAAAACTCATTGACGAATCAGACCTGAGTTTGAACATAAAACTTCAAAACGGGGATGTTATCTACATACCTACGACATTCTTAGGTAAATTTAGCAACACCTTTACCCAAATGCTGCCCATACTCAATGCATTTCTGTACCCTGCTATTTACCGGGATCTGTACACAACAGGCGGAGAGGGGTTTTTTAATACCGGTCCGCGTGCAGGGATAGGGGGCGGGGGGGTGTCAGGCACTCAGACGGGCAGCGTAAAACCATAAGATATATACATGGCACAATACGAGCTTAATTTAAGGGATTACGTACGAGTCATCCGGAAAAGGAAGTTTATTGTCATCTTCTCAGCCTTTTCCATGGGATTTTTCAGTTTCTTCTTTGCCTCCTTACAAAAACCCATTCCAATTTACAGGGCTGATTCTAGCGTCAAAATAGAAACAAGCACCAACCCGGTCGGGTTATATCTTCAAACCGTTTCCTTTGGAGAAACCAGTAACCTTGACACGCAAGTCACCATTATCAAGAGTATACCGATCATGGAATTTGTAGCCAAGCGGATGGGTCTCATCGATGAAAACTTGACGCCTGAGGAAATTCGAAGGGAAGCAAAATATATAAATCAGGTATTAAACTTACGAGATAAAGTCAGCGTATCGATCGAAGGCATGACCAACATCATCGGTATCGAAGTAATTGACACCTCCCCAAAGTTTGCACAACGCCTGGCAAATACGGTAGCAGAAGTTTACAAAGAGCAAAATACCCTGGAAAAAAATAAACGAATCATCGAGGCAAAAAAATATATCGCAAGCCAACTCACCGTGACTGAAGAAAAACTGAGGGCGGAGGAGGAGAGACTAAAGGAATTTAGAGAAAAAAACAGGATTGTAACTATTGAAAGCCAGACGAGCGAAACGCTTCGCTCGCTTACTGAATCTGAGAAAGAATACGCATACATAAAACAGGAAAAGGCAGCGATCGAAACTTTAATGCAAGACTTAAAGAAACAAAAGGCGCTGCCGAAAGAAAAATTTGAAGGATTTTATGCAGAAAAGGTCGGTCCCATTTTTTCTACCTTAAATACTAAATTGGTGGATCTCTATGCGCAAAGAGATTTAATGCTGCTGGACCTTAACGAAAACCATCCTGAGATCGAAAGAATAAATGTTCAAATCGACAAGGTAATTTCAAACATGATAAACCACCTCGCCGATCAGAAAAAAAGACTCTCTGAAAAGGAGCAGTTTCTTTCTGCCGAGCTTCAAAAAACAAAGGCGAAATTCAGCATACTTCCCCAACTAGGATTTCAACTCCAAGAAATTGAACGTGAATTACATATCAATAAAAACCTTTACGAAACTCTTAAAACAAAACAGCAGGAGGTTCTTATCAGCGAGGCAGAAAAAGTGGAAGAAGTGAGCATCGTACGCCCGGCCCTTCTGCCGCAATTCCCTCTAAACCCTCCCACCACAGGAAGAACCGCGGCGATCGGCACAATGATTGGAATTATTTTGGGCCTTGTGATCGCCTTTGTCTTTGAAACGATGGATACCTCTATCGGAACAATAGAAGACATCGAGACTTTTTTGGGCGTGCCTGTCCTCGGGGTAGTTCCTTTTATACGACCAGAAGAGATTGAGGATAATTTAGTCATAAAAACAGGCATAAGCGAAAGCGGCGACATACCAGAACATTATAACCGTTTAATAACACATTTTGCGCCCAAAACTACCATGGCTGAAAGTTTTCGCACCCTGCGCACCGGCATTAAATTTTTGTGTCTGGAAAAAGGGCTTAAAACCTTGCTTTTTAGCAGCGCCACAGCCGGCGAAGGCAAATCAACGGCGGCAGCCAATGTGGCGCTTGTTTTCGCCCAGATTGGGAGCAAAACCCTCTTTGTCGACGGCGATTTGCGAAAACCCGTTGTTTCTCGTTTTTTCGGAATTGAAAGAGAGCCAGGATTGACCGATGTTATCCTGGGTAATTACGACTGGAAAGAAGTCGTGCGAACGGTAACGGATATCATGGTTGGGAAATTGAGCATGGAAGAGATTATGGTTACCCCGGGATTCGATAATCTCAATATTATTACCAGCGGAAGCGTCCCGCCAAACCCTTCAGAAATTCTCAATTCACAAAGGATGACTGATTTTATAGCCCAGGCAAAGGCCGCTTACGATATTGTCATATTCGATACTGCCCCTATTTTACCTGCGACCGATGCAGTAATCTTAGGCTCTAAGGTGGACGGCGTTCTTATCGTATATCGCGTAGGAAAAGTTGCGCGAGGCGCCTTAAAACGCGCAAAGTCACAAATGGACCATATTAGGGCAAACGTGCTGGGAACCGTATTAAATAGGCTCAAACCAGAAATCAGCACTGATTATCAGTATTACAAGTACTATAAATACTATTCTGCCTACGGCACGAAGGGTGAAAAAGTGGTGGAAGAATTACCATGGTATAAGCGGATAATTCAAAAAGTAAAATCGCTAATCATAAAAGATAAAAAGGAAATCTTACAACAGGAAGCTCCGCAAGCTGGCAAAGGGCTCAGAGAAAAAATTAGCCGTTGGGGTAGGT
>JAGWZR010000123.1 GCA_018968795.1 Planctomycetota bacterium
CTAACACAAACGCATTTCCCCAAGCTCAAGTTGTGCCCTGTCAATTGAACAATCCGGATCAAGATACACTACGGCTCTTTCCAGAAAGAACAAATTTTCGCACAGAGTTTATCCGTACCGACGAGGTGGGTGAAAAACGCAGTATAGGTAGTGAAGCTTTGTTTAGGGAGCTAGAAAGGCGATTAGGTGATACGTGGGACTCCGTTTGGGAGACCAAAGATATTCCCTATGTCTTTTACGAGATTTTGAAAGGCCCGGATAGAATAGGTTGGGTCTTTGGAGCTAATCAAGGATGGCCTGGCGCAGATAATTCACAATTAATGCTTGCCTTTGATTTAGAAGAAAGGATTCATGAATTTTACTATCAGAAACTACCTTCTTTCGAGAAAGAACGGCTTCAGACGCAGGAATTTTATTCCCAGTTTATTGGTTTAACCCTGGAACATTTTTATGTCCATGAGCAATTGGGAAAGCTGAAAGTCTCAGACAAAGATACGTTGTCTATTGATATGGTAAGTCGCATTAATGACCCTACACAAAAAGAACATGAGGGCTTTCAAAAAACCTTGCGAGGTATGAAAAAGGTACTTATTTACATTGATGATTTTAAATTTGGGAATAAAATCAAAAAAGATGAAGTTTTTGCGAAAGTAAAATATTTAGTAGAAAATAAGAATAAGATCGCTCTTTTAGAATCCAACGCTTTACCCAGGATTAAAAAGGTTTTTCCTGATGCCACAAGATTTGTGGTGGATTTTGTTTCTTTAAAGAATAATTACTCTCTTATTGAAGGTCGTTTAGGGGAAAAGTTGGATAGCAATGTAGAACCAAATGATTTAGTTTACCCAGTTTATGTGGTCTATAAAGATGAACCCTATAAGCCGCATTTTGTGCGTGGGGAGATTTTAGGGTATGTACTACCATTAAATTTAGATATTCCTCAAAATAGATTCAAAGCAATTGTTGCTGTTGGTGCTCAGGGCAAAGAAAAAGGGAAAATAGTATCTGCAGAGATAAACAAAACAGAGTTTGGCCAATTTAAAGGCTTATCTTTGGTTCATTTTTATACTAAAGATGTTTTAACTAAAACGAATACAGTTGATGAAAAGATAGATAAAATTGCACCGATAAATGTAACAGTTGAGGGTAAGGATATATCGACTGCCAGCAAGAGGTCTGTAAAAAAGGCGCTCATTATGGTTGATGAATTCTATTTTCATAATTTCTTTAATAAGGATGAGATTATGAAAAAGATTGAGGATTATTTGAAAAGTCAGAAAAAATAATAAATTAAAAGAGGTGGACAAATGAAAAAGATATTCGCTATTTTAAGAGTAGTTTTAATCGGGCTATTTGGATTGTATGTCTGTGGGTGTGGACCAAAAATAGAAAAATTTGGGGATGCCCCGGACGAGAACGCTGCTAAAATAGCCATCGGAACGATTTTGTTAAATCCCCAGGACTATGTGGACAAAGATGTAGTTATTGAGGGTGTCATTGACAGTGAATGTCCCACAGGAGGGTTTATTTATGTCAAGGATAAATCTGGCGGTACGATCTATGTGGAGATGCATAGTGCGCCTTTTGCACCCATACCCCAGAGGACAGGCAAAAATGTAATTGTTAAAGGTACTGTCTATCAATCCGAAGGGGCAACAAAAGAGACGAAACTATTAGGCAAAGGTTTGGTGATCAAATGAGAAAATATTTAAATTTAGCTTACAAGAGTTTATATCGGAGAAAAATTCGTTCATTCTTGACCATTGGTGGTGTAGGTGTGGCAGTGGCGGTTTTGGTGAGTTTGTTGGGTTTCAATACGGGATACCGTAAAGCCCTGGAAAGAGACGTAGGTGGTATGGGTTACCAGGTACTGGTTACGGCCAAAGGTTGCCCGTATGAATTGGCAACCGTGGCCTTAGCGGGTGTGGGGTCATTACGTTATCTAACCGATGATACCGTCGCCAAGATAAAGGAGGATCCAGAAGTTGCCGAGATAACACCTACGCTGATGGTTCCTTTAATTAAGGAAGAGGGCACAGGCTTTTATACCATTTGGGGCATAGATTTAGATACTTATTCTAGATTGCGTCCTATGATGAAGATCGCCAGGGGTAAACACAAAGAAAAAGTAATTGACCCGGACACTGGAAATGAAGTGGAAAAAGAAGTCGATGGCCCTATGGGCGGATGGTTTAAGCCGCGAGAAGTCAAACCAGATGAAATTTATTTAAAGAACGGTCGAGTAGTAAAAGGGTTGATTGTTGGCGAAGGGGAATATGAAAAGGTTACGAGTCGTGAACTTAATCCAGTTACCGGAGAATTCGAGGAAACTAAAAAGACGTTTAAGACCGTTAAAATTATGCTTCCCTCTCGGCTTTATAAGAAATCGGAAGTAACCGGTGTAGGTGGTATTCTTGCCTTAAGGGATGGCACACAAATAAGGGGTGATATTTCTCCAATCGATGATACTTTTAAAGCTGTTACCAGAGATGCCCAAGGAACCGAACAGCAAAATACCTATTCCAAAGAACAAGTTTTGAGAGTAGAAGATGAATTAACTTTAAAAGACGGGAGCAAGGTATTAGGAGTTATCATGAATGAAACAAATGAATATTACAATGTCGGAGACATAGAGTTGGCCTATCCTAATACAGAAGAGGTTAGTTTGGATTTAGTAAAAACTTTTTCCAATGGCAAACCTAAAATCATCGATTATTATAAACACTTTAAAGGCGAAACCGAGATTGTCCTGGGTTGGGAGGCAGCTCAAACTGGTTTTCTACAAGTGGGACAGAAATTAACTCTTAAAGTAAAGGAAATGACCAAGCAAAAAGTGAAGGAGAAGATAATCGATCCAGTCAGCGGCAAAGAAAAAGAGATTGAAAGAGAAACAGAAATGCCGGTGTTTAATGCTTACAAATTTAAAGTCATGGGAATCCTAGAGCGAAGCGGTTCTAAAGATGACGGTTTCTATTTTATTCAGTTAGAAGAAGCTCAGAGAATTTTTCGGCGTTATAAGATGCTCACTGGTATTGGTATTAGTTTACACGATTTGGCAAAACTACCGATGTTTACAGACAGGATATATAATCGTAAAGAGTTAGGGGAAACACAGGTAATAAGCCTTGCTGAGGTAAAGGGGACGATCCTAAATCTTGTGCAAACTGCCAAAATCCTGGTTATGTCGGTTGCTTTTATAGCCATATTTGTATCCTTAATTGGCGTAATAAATACGATACTGATGAGTGTATTTGAACGCACACAAGAGATAGGTATTATGAAAGCCATTGGTGCATCAAATATGGATATCTTTAAACTTATATGGCTTGAGACGATTATTATCTGCGCTTTAGGTGGAATATTTGGAACACTTATCGCTATCTTCGGTGGAAAATTAATTGAAAAGCTTATTCGTGTCGTAATGTCGAAGGCAGGCTATGTCCCTGCAGGTGAGATTGTGCAATTTACGCCACAGATAATTATAGGTTGTTTTCTTGGGGCAATCCTCTTAGGAATTTTATCAGGCATATGGCCCGCATATCGGGCTGCAAAAATGCGGCCTATTGAAGCAATAAGGCGTGGAGAATAAAAATGGAAAACCATACCTATGCCGTATTGGCAGAAAAGTTAAAAAAGGTTTACCACCTTTACAAGGAAGAAATCGTTGCCCTTAAAGGCATTGATGTAACTATTAAAAAAGGTGAGTTTGTTTCCATCATGGGTCCTTCTGGTGCAGGTAAAACCACATTTTTAAATCTCGTCGGGTGCTTGGACAAACATACAGAAGGTAGTCTTATAGTCCTGTGTGCAAATCTTGCTTCTTTAAATGAAAGACAGTTACATAATATGCGCCGACATCATCTGGGGTTTGTTTTTCAGGAATTCTTTTTAATTAAGGAATTGACTGCCTTGGAGAACGTGCAACTGCCTATTGTTTTTGCCAATGAGTATAAAAACTTGCCTTGGGCACAATATCTTTTAGAGCGTGTGGGCCTAAAGCAGAGGATGAATCATCAGCCAAAAGAATTGTCAGGTGGAGAGATGCAACGTGTGGCAATTGCCCGTGCTTTGGCAAATAAACCGGATATTTTATTGGCTGATGAGCCTACAGGAAATCTAGATACTAAAAATGCCCGGGATATTTATGATTTATTAAGACAGTTGTGCAACGAAGAAAAAATTACCATTATTGCTGCCACCCATAATGTAAAGTTAGCTTATCTGGCCGATAGAGTCATTCATCTTCGTGAGGGAAATATAGAGAAAGATGAGTTAGTTATTGAACGGAGGTTTTAGGTGAATAGTGATGTAGTCATAGAAGCAAAAGATTTGAAGAAATATTATACACGCGGCACTGAGATTGTTAAGGCGCTGGATGGAGTGGATTTTACCATACGGAGCGGTGAAATTGTCTCTATTGTAGGTCCCTCAGGTTCGGGTAAGACTACACTCATGAATCTCATTAGCTGCTTAGATACTTCCACTTCTGGTACTCTCATCATCGGCGGCCAGGATGTTACACACCTTAAGGAATCTCAGCTTATTAATATTCGACGTAAATATATTGGGTTTATCTTTCAGCAGTTTTATCTTATGCCTAATCTTTTTGCAATAGAAAATGTAGAACTGCCACTTATTTTTGCCAAAAAACCCCTTGATAAAGATAAGATATACAAGGTTATTGAAACTGTTGGTTTGAAGGGACGCGAGCTGATTCCTGCATACATGCTTTCGGGTGGTGATAAACAACGCATTGCTATTGCTCGTGCGTTAATAAATGACCCGCAAGTTTTGATTGCTGATGAACCCACGGGAAAGCTCGAATTGAAGGTAAGAGATCAGTTGTTGGAATTATTCCGTCAATTAGCCCAAAAAGGAATTTCTGTCTTTATCGCTACCCATGATTTAGAGTTGGCAGAAAAGACTGAACGCATAATTCATTTACAAGATGGAAAAATCGTATCAAAAGAACAGTCGAGTTTGTATCACTGACAATAGTCTATCAAACTGCACGGGTATTGTTTCGGGTTATGGAATAGCCATAAAGATTTTTTAAAATTTTCAAAAAGGACGCGTACTAATGGTCGATATGCGTTGGCATACGGTGTCGATTGATGAAGTGGTAAAAAGGCTTGAAACCAATATCGATACGGGGCTTCGCCGTGCTGAGGCAGAAGATAGACTCAAGAAGTTCGGATACAATCAATTAGAAGAAAAAGAAGGTGTGTCCCCAATAATGCTCTTTTTGGGACAATTTAATGACTTTATCGTATGGGTATTGATTGCAGCCGCTATTGTTTCTGGATTTATGGGAGAATGGGTTGATGCGTTAGCTATTATTGCCATCGTTATAATCAATGCCATTATTGGATTTATCCAGGAATACCGCGCAGAGAAATCCCTTGCTGCCTTACAAAAGATGTCAGCGCCTTTTTCAAAGGTTTTGCGAGATGGTGAAATGCATTCCATACCATCTCGCGATATTGTACATGGGGATATTGTCTTATTGGAGGCTGGGGATTATGTCCCAGCCGATGGCAGACTCTGTTCTTCTTTTGTCCTACGAACCCAGGAGGCTTCTCTCACGGGAGAATCAACGCCTGTCAGCAAATCCACAGAGCCACTCAAGAATCCTTCTTTGCCTATTGGGGACAGGGAAAACATGGCGTTTATGGGCACCTCGGTTACGAGTGGCAAAGGAACGTGTGTTATAGTAGCAACGGGAATGCGCACCGAATTGGGCAAAATTGCGGGTATCATCCAAGAGGCGGGAAAAGAGGAAACCCCCCTTCAACGCAAACTCGAGGTATTCGGGAAAAAATTAGTCTATTTGTGTTTAGGAATTGTAGCAATTGTTTTCATTTTAGAACTATGGCGAAAAGACCCTTTATTAGAGGCGTTCCTTACTTCAGTAAGTCTTGCCGTTGCCGCTATCCCAGAAGGTCTGCCAGCCATAGTAACTATTACTTTGGCATTGGGTGTACAACGAATGGTAAAACGGCATGCGCTGATTCGAAAACTACCATCGGTAGAAACCTTGGGGTGCGCCACAGTCATTTGTTCAGATAAGACCGGTACTCTCACTCAAAACGAAATGACCGTGAGAAAGATTTTTGTCAACGGTAAAATTATTGACGTTTCTGGGACGGGTTATGCGCCGAAGGGAGATTTTACTATTAATGGCATGCCCCCCTCAGGAGTTGATCAACTAGCATTAAAAGCGATTTTAGGAATAGGAATACTATGTACTAATGCACACCTTAAAAAAGAAAATACTTCCTGGAATATCATTGGTGATCCTACTGAGGGCGCTATCTTGAGCGCCGCGGCTAAAGCAGGTATCTGGAAGGAAGAACTGGAGAAAAAACTGTCCCTTCTATTAGAGATTCCCTTTGATTCGGATAGAAAAAAAATGTCCACGGTTAGGAATACCCCTTATGCTTGTTTACTAATTTGTGAAAAAGGTGCAGCAGATATTATCTTAAACGATTGCACAAAGGTCTATGTTGATGGGGAGCTAAGAGATCTTACAGAAAATGATATCCAGACAATCTTGAATGAAAATAACAGAATGGCTGGTGCAGCCCTGCGCGTTCTCGGCGTAGCATTCAAGCCGTTTGATCTTAAAATTAGCAACCCAGCCCCCCATATTATCGAAAGAGACATGATATTTGCTGGATTATTAGCCATGATAGATCCACCAAGACCAGAGGTTAAGAGAGCTGTTGCTACCTGCCATAAAGCAGGTATAACAA
>JAGWZR010000124.1 GCA_018968795.1 Planctomycetota bacterium
ACGCCGCCAATATACTGATCTACTGGCAACCATTTATTAACTTTCTCTGTGATGAAAGGTCTCTTGTCATCTCTTGGTGAAAGATATCTCAAAAAATACCAACTCGAATCCACAAACGTATCCATCGTATCAATCTCGCGCCGCGCCATTCCGGAACATTTCGGACAATTCGTATTGATAAAGGAATCCATCTCCGACAGGGGACTCATGCCGTGAGGCTTAAATTCCACCTTTTCTGGTAGTACCACAGGCAACTGTAATTCGGGCACAGGTAACGTACCGCATTTTTCACAATAAATAATAGGAATCGGCGCTCCCCAGTAACGCTGCCGGGAAATAAGCCAGTCCCTCAAGCGGTAGGTCACGGTCTTTGTCCCTAGTCCTTTGGATTCGAGGTATTCTGTAATCTTCCTCGTCGCCTCTGTGTTGGATATCCCATCGAAAATTTCTGAATTGACCTGTATGCCATTGTCGACATAAGCATCCTTCATCGTGTCTGGATTAAGCCCTCTACCCTCAGGCTGAATAACGACCTTAATCGGTAGTTTGTATTTTTTAGCAAACATGAAATCTCGCTGATCATGAGCGGGCACACCCATAACAGCCCCCGTACCATATTCCATGAGTACATAGTTGGCTACCCAAAGCGGCGCTTTACTATTATTGACAGGATTGATAACGTACTTGCCTGTAAATATGCCCTCCTTCTCCGTCCCTTCAGCCGTGCGTTCTACCATGCCCTGATTGCGCACCCTGTCCACAAAGTCCATCACCGCCTTTTCCTGAGGCATGCCAGAAATCAACTCTTCAACAATAGGGTGTTCGGGCGCCAAAGAAACAAAGGTTACACCGAAGAGAGTATCAGGACGCGTGGTAAAGCACGGCAATATCTTGCACGAATCTTCTAATGTAAAATTGATGCTGGCGCCTTCACTCCGGCCGATCCAGTTAGCCTGCATGGTCTTCACGCGTTCAGGCCAGCCGTCCAGGAGAAGAAGATCGTCCAGCAGTTTCTGGGCATATTGACTGATACGGAAGAACCACTGCTCAAGGTCTCGCTGACGTACGGGAGTGTCACAGCGTTCACAGCAACCATCTATAACCTGTTCGTTGGCAAGCACGGTAGCACAGGAAGGACACCAGTTCACGGCTGCCTTCTTTTTATAAGCCAGGTTATGCTCGTAAAGTTTCAGAAATATCCATTGTGTCCACTTATAATAATCAGGGTCACAGGAAGTAATTTCCCTGTCCCAATCATACCCGACGCCCCACCGATGAAGCTGCCGTTTCATGGCCTTAATATTGTTCCTTGTCCACATGGCGGGATGGGCGCCACCCTTAATGGCTGCATTCTCGGCAGGCAGGCCAAAGGCATCCCACCCAATGGTCGAGAGCACGTTGTAGTTCTTCATAATTTTGTAACGTGTTACGACATCGCCAATGATGTAGTTTCTACCGTGACCTACATGCAGGGTGCCTGAGGGATATGGGAACATGACCAGGCAGTAGAACTTTTCTTTATTACTGGCCTCGTCAGCACGGAACAGCCTGCAACCTTCCCAAAATCCCTGCCATTTTCTTTCAATATCTGTAAAGTTATATTCCCTCTGTGCCATCAAAAACTCCTTAAAACCTTTACCATAGAGGCACAGAGAAGGACATAAAGCATATTTTGAAAGGCTGTGTCTCTGTGTCTAATTTATTTCGAACTATTATTTCTTTTATACAATTCCCTAAAGAAACAGAAATTTTATCAAAATTTCATTTGTAATCAATCTAAATTCAAATTGAAAAACCTTGACATTCTTTGTGTATCATGATACTTTTGTTTTTAATCTTTCGAAATAGTCACAAAGACACTAAGTTTTTTCTTTGAGACCTCGTGCCTTTGTGTCTTAGTGGCAAAAGTTGCATAAATTTGTGGCTGGACTTATTACGATAAAAAATTCAGGTGGGGCTGTGGCGCAGTTGGGAGCGCGTTTGAATGGCATTCAAAAGGTCAGGGGTTCGAATCCCCTCAGCTCCACCAAAATATCCTGCTAATCATTAAACTCTCACGTCTTTCTACTGCAAGAGTTTCTTCAGCTTTTCAGGCATAGGGGCTGGCTTGCGGTTGGCGTTGAGGCAGGCTAGTTTTGTAGAACCTTCTGCAATGAGGCTGTTATCACCCTCGCGTGTCACTTTATAGCTAAATTCCACCGTAGCATGTTTTAGCTCTGAAACCCATGTCTGGACAATAAGGACATCATCATAATAGGCGGGCAATCGGAATCGGCAGTGGGCCTCAGTAACGGGAAAGTAAATTTGCCCTTTTTCTAATTCTGAGTACGGTAATCCAAGATTTCTTAAATATTCCGTCCGTCCCATCTCAAAATAAATAAAAAAATTGGCATAATAGACAACGCCCATCTGGTCGGTTTCCTGGTAACGAACCCGTGTTTTTATTTCATGAACTTTCATTTGAAAAACCTTTAGCTTTCACCCTCACTTACACCCCCACCTTGATGGGAGGGGCATTTTTTAGGTTCCAACTTCCCTTCTTTCCTTCTTACAAAAAAAAGAAAACGAGGGTGGTGCTTCCCTGTAAAATACATGTCTATGAAGACTGCATGAAAAAAGAAAAAGGCACGGTTTTTAAATCGTGCCTTAAAATTAACCATGGAGTATGCTGAGAAAATTTCTACAGAGATTGCTTCGGGTTAACACCCCTCGCAATGACATCTTTCTTTTGTCGTTTACTATGGTTTGAATATTTTTTAGTGCCAAAGGCTGATCGCTGAGCGCTGAAGGCTCATGTCACTTTCTACACGCCGTTAGATAAGAATCACTGTAAACATGCTGATTCATGATGATTTCTGCGCTTATTGCAGCATCCATCAAATCTTTGTCAAGTACGTCCATCACGGCAGCATCTAATCCGTACGAAATCCCCATCGTCAGGAAGGTTCTCGCTAAAAGTCTTTTCTCCTTCGTTCCCTGTGAAAAGTTGCTCAGCCCCACATTTCTGTGTGGCGGCGGATCGGAAATCATTTTAATCTGATTGAAGATGTCAAACATGAGAGCGGGCTGCTTTTGATCAACATTAATAGGAAAGAGCACAGGATCAATATATATCTTTGACAGCTCAAACTCATGTTCTACCGCCTTTTCCACAATCTTCATAGCAATCTCCATACGGCGTTCAACATCCTGAGGAATACCGCATTTGTCCATCGTGAGACACATCAATGATGCATTATATTCTTTTGCTATGGTCATGTATTTGTCTAACTCTTCGGGATCGCCTTTTGAAGAGTTTATCAAGACCTCATTCTTGATTACCGACAAACCCGCTTTCACCACATCAAACTTCTGGCTGTCAATGGCAATCGGTGTCTTTACGGTATCCTGAATCACTTCAATTAACCACTTCATTGCCCCGGCAGGATCAGCCGCAGCCGTACCCACATTCACATCCAGAAAACTCGCTCCAGCCTCTGTCTGCTTTATCGCAAGTTCCCTTACAGCCTTTGGATCTTTATTCTTTATAGCTTCCCGTACATCCTTAAACATACCGTTGATGCGTTCTGCTATGGATATCATCCTATGGTTTCCTTTCTCTTTACATTTTATTGTTGAAACCTAACCACAGAGCACAGAAGAAAAACCATAAAGAATCTCTTTCTTCTCGTCTGTGGTCTGTCCCTTTTAGTATAGACGATCAATACATTTTTTTACCGCTGCAACCGCCTTGGGATGATTCATACGGATAATATCAACACCCGACTGTAAAAGGCCAATAGCCGTAATAGCCTCCCACATCGGGCCCCTTTCTTCCCTCGGACCCCATTGCGGAACTTCACTATCGTTCGATTTTGCCTCCTTGGTGCGCCATGCCTCATGGCCAACATCACAAATTACTGGCATGGACATCATCTTGTCGCCGGTAAGCGCAGCCAGCCGTTCTCGCTCCTGTATAGAGTATGTGTATTCCAAACCGTAACCCAAAGCTCCCGTCGATTGGAACATCACTATTCGATTGAGCGGAAAGTCCATTTCGGATACAAGAATGTTGACCTGTTTTGCAATGTTAATATCCACAGGCGAGAGGGTGATAATAGCATGCCCATCTGCCAGACACGTAGCCGTAAGCGTCTTATAGTTATCCTGAGTCACAATCCCCATTAAACAATTCTCTCCTTTTGCCGCCTGGCTAACCTTGGGCATTACTTCATTATCCTTTTCATCATCTTCACACCCCCAGATAATCAAAGGGACGCCTACCGCAGCAAGTATAGATTTTACCGTTTTTACCGCCTCTTCCGCGCTTTTATTTCCTTTATCAGGATGTATTCCGTCCAGCTTGAGACAGATCAAATCCGCCCCATACTGCTCTACACATTTTTTAGCCCACTGTGCTGGATTATTGAGAACATCAGAAAAAGGCTTCGTTAAGGTCTCAGGCCAGTCGTCCGGCGACGTATCATAAACATCCATTGCAATGACTGGTTTGCGGCCTGGATTGCCTTCAAAATCCATAAAAGGAACGCTCTTTGAGCCACCAATGGTAACCGTCTTTTGACGGCTGCCTCCTTTGTCTTTTGTGGCGCCAAGGGTAATTTCATTGACGACGCCTGTCCACTTATCTGCAACATTTGGTAATTCCATTAATTTATCTCCTGCCTATTCATCCAAAAAACTTTACCACAATACCCAAAGAAAAAATTTCAAAAATCTCTTTTAGTTCTACTTCTTGCTGGGAAGTTTCCACTTCGCAATGGAAGCCCATCCACAAGCAAAAATTGGAAATAAGTTACACTCTACTACATGTGACCCGCCATACTCTTTTCGAACATACTTGACGGCAAGTGTTTCTGTAAGAACCCCCCCAGTTTTCGATACAGCTCATTTTCTCGGGAAATTTCAAATATAGAAGCTCCGCATGCGGCTGTATCATATATCTCCTGATCGAACGGAAATATGGCAGATATTTCGACTCCCACACTATCTAACTTCTGTTGAAGATTTTCGTGGATGCCGTCCTTGGGTACACGGTTTAATATACAGAATTTTTGTTTGATAATAATTGGAAGTGAATCAGCCAATTTAAGAATCCTCTGTATCGTCAATGCGCCTACAATCGTTGGTTCGCTTACGATCAGCAAAATATCCACATTATTGGTCGTCCTACGAGAAAGGTGTTCCATCCCCGCTTCATTATCCGTCACAATGAACGGATACGTTGTTCCTACTTTATCCAGATATTTACGAAGGAGATTATTTACATAGCAATAACACTTCGGTCCTTCGGGTCTACCCATCGTTAAAATATCGAATTTGCCTCTTTCAACAATGGATTCTTCGATAGCATACTCAATGTACCGTTCCTTGGACATTCCGGCGAAGTCAGCTTTCTTTTCTAGAATCTCTTCACGTATATCAGCAATAGTGTTTTGCACGTGTACCCCGAGTAACGCGCCTAAAGAAGCATTTGGGTCAGCATCTACTGCTGACACTGGTTTACCGAGCTCTTCGGTAATATATCGGATAATCAGGGCAGAAAGGGTCGATTTCCCTGTTCCACCCTTCCCAGCTACTGCAATATTAAATGCCATACAAAATTCCCTCAACACCACTATCGGGATAAATCCAACAAATCAATAGAAAAATTTTGAAATTACGGAAGATGAGAAGTTGTGAGGCTGAGAAGTTGAGCAATTCGCATATTCTCAACTTCCCAGCTTCCAAACCTCTCAACTTCTTACCAATAACTCCTCTGCCACCGATGGAAATTTTTCAATATTTGTATGGGGTAAAAAATTCGCCGAAATGTATTCTTCCATATACTTATTGTTACACATCAGATCGAAGTAAGTCATCTTGGATGCAATTGTCCTGGCAGTTTCATAAGCATCCTGAGAGAAGAGGGACATCTTTGCTCCAATTACCGAGGAGTTCCCTACAAATTGAACTTTTGAGATAGAAATATCAGGAAGCATTCCAATCGTTATGGCGCTTCGTATATCCAAATAATTACCAAAACCGCCTGCAAGGTATACTTGCTCGATATCCGTTACGCTCATATTCATAGATTCAAGCAGCGTGGAAATTGCCGAATAAATAGCTGCCTTTGAATGTATAAGGTTTTGGATATCAGCCTGTGTAATGACAATATCTTTATTCGTAGCGGTTTCGTGTTTATCCACAAGGAGAAACTCATATCCGTTGTCATTCCTCCTTAATCTCTTTGTGTTTATCCCTTTCTGAAAATTACCAGTCCTGTCTATGACTCCGCTTCTCACTAAATTGGCTAAACAATCCAATAAACCGGAACCGCATATCCCACTAGGAGGAACATTGCCAATTGTCTTACAAACGACGTCAAAATTCTGTGGAATGGTTACTTTTTCTATAGCCCCCTTTGCAGCGCGCATTCCACAGGAGATACCGCTGCCTTCAAAAGAAGGACCTGCAGAGGCAGAGCAACAGACCATCCAATCCTTATTGCCCAGCACAATCTCGCCATTCGTGCCAATATCAATCAGAAGTGACAAGCCATCAGCTTTATCTAATCGAACGGCCAAAACGCCCGATGAAATATCTCCACCAACATAAGCCCCCACGCATGGCAGTGTATAAAGTAAACCGTGATTATTAATTTTTATGCCCACCACATTGGCTCTCAGAGGGGGTACGAAACTCGCCGAAGGAAGATATGGTTCTTTCCGAATATTTGTAGGATCTAAACCCAGAAGAAAATGGGTCAT
>JAGWZR010000125.1 GCA_018968795.1 Planctomycetota bacterium
TATATGTATTTGCACTTATTCGATCAACGTTTTTTTAAATATGCACCTTATTATAGAGAACAATTGCAGAAAGAAGACGGTGAGGATAATTACGAAACATCGCTTTATTGGTTAAGAACGTCCCTTTCGAATACCCCTAAATTGCATAATGTGTCGTCAATTGAAAGAACTATTTGCCATGCCCTATGGTATGCCTCCGTGTGTGCGGAGAAAGAAGGGCATCTTGACAAAGCGCTTAAATATACAGTATCAGCCATAAACGAATGGAAGGATTATCGCACAAGCCATCCAGAGGATACGTCAACAAATATAAATGAATTTATTAGTATACTTGAAAAGAGAAATGAATTTTTACAACATTTATTAAGAGAAGATAGCTGGTAGAAATAATAAGCTAGGTCTCTTAAGATATAAGCCGTGAGAATCCTTATGCGGAGTTTAATCATTTACAACTAAAAGATACATTTTACACCGAAAATTAATACAGGGTTTTTAATACCTTGTAGCTTTCGTTGAAAAAAATGTTATTATCGTAGTATAAATAGGATTTTTTAGTATCAAGGAACATCCAAATTTAGAAAACAGAAAGGAGAATGATTTAATTTGATGGATAGATTTTTGCGTAAATTTTTTAAAAATAACCGTGTCAGCTTTGTAATGATACTTTTGATGCTGACAATACTGATCTTGGGAGTATCAAGGTCGGGATTATTTTCCACCAGCGCCCAGGCACAAACTTCAATAAAAACTGGTGGGGAAAAGCCCATGTTTGAACTCGGAGAATCCACCCAAAAAGACAAACCTCTATTCGAGCTAGAAGGTCCAATTCATAGAGGGGAAACATCACATACCATACCCAAATTGTGGTGGATTGCGCCAATTGGCGCACTTTGTGCTCTTTTTTATGCACGAAAATTCTATAAAGAAGTCATGAGGTCACCTGAGGGTAACGAAAAAATGATCTCGATAGCCGGTCATGTCAGAGAAGGTGCGTATGCCTATCTAAGACAACAGTATAAAGTGGTCGGTCTTTTCTTCGTTGGCGCATTTTTTGTACTTCTTTTAATTTCCTTCGGATTACACATGCAATCCAAGGTGGTACCATTTGCATTCCTCACCAGTGGTTTCTTGTCTGGCCTTGCAGGTTTCCTAGGAATGAAAACTGCCACCAGCGCCAGTTCAAGAACTGCAGAAGGTGCAAGGAAATCGCTGAACCAGGGACTCCAGGTTGCGTTTAGAAGCGGCGCCGTAATGGGGCTGATAGTTGTAGGAATGGGGCTTTTGGACATTTCCTTATGGTTTTTCGTGTTTCGTAAGTTTACGAATGTCTCACTCCTTGATATGGCCATGATGCTGCCGTGCTTTGGCATCGGTGCCAGTTCACAAGCCTTATTTGCAAGGGTTGGGGGCGGAATATTCACAAAGGCTGCAGATGTTGGGGCTGACTTAGTGGGGAAAGTAGAGGCGGGTATCCCAGAGGATGACCCAAGAAATCCTGCTACCATAGCAGATAACGTAGGAGATAATGTCGGCGATGTCGCTGGTATGGGTGCAGACCTGTATGAGTCTTATTACAACTCGATGCTGGCCTGCGCAGCGTTGGGTGTAACCGCTGGCCTTGGTATCGCTGGAATGGTTGTACCCATGATTTTAGCAGGGGTAGGTATCTTACTCTCTATTATAGGTATTTACGCAGTCAAAACAAAAGAAGAGGCAACCCAGAAAGAACTCCTGAAGGCACTGGGGAAAGGAATAAATCTTAGTTCGGTTTTAGTCTTGATCATCTCAGCCGTAATCATCAAGATTATGTTGCCTCACAACTTCGGTGTATGGGGCTCGATCGTGACAGGATTGATTGCGGGGGTTATTATCGGTAAAGGCACAGAATACTATACTTCTTCTAATTATTCACCGACAAGGGGTATCGCAGCACAGGCAAAGACGGGGCCTGCCACAGTGATTATTGATGGCATCGCCACGGGAATGTTATCTACGGCTTTACCCGTCATTACTATTTCGATAGCCATCTTATTAAGCTATGCCTTTGCTGGTGGTTTTTCTAATATTTCACTCGGTCTTTACGGAATAGCTATTGCAGCAGTAGGCATGCTTTCGACGTTAGGGTTAACACTGGCAACCGACGCCTATGGACCTATTGCAGATAATGCAGGTGGTAATGCAGAGATGAGCGGTCTTGAATCCTATGTCAGAGAAAGAACAGATGCGCTTGATGCGCTAGGAAATACAACTGCAGCAACAGGAAAAGGCTTTGCTATTGGTTCTGCCGCGCTAACCGCCATGGCGTTAATTGCTTCCTTTGTTGAACAAATAAAAGTAGGGTTAGAAAGAGCTGGAGTACACATCATTCAAGTTGCCGGGAATTCTGTAGATCTGGCCAATGCTAAATTATCTGATCTTATGTATTATATGGACATTACCTTGATTAATCCAAAAGTGTTGATAGGTTTATTCGTGGGGGGCCTTGCGTCGTTTATTTTCTGCGCTATGACAATGAAGGCAGTAGGCCGCGCTGCCGGGAGCATGGTGGAGGAAGTCAGAAGACAATTTAAAGAAATTGTGGGAATCATGGATGGCACAGGAAAACCTGATTATGCCGCTTGTGTAGCAATTAGTACCAAAGGAGCACAACGAGAAATGTTCGTTCCTTCTCTTTTGGCTTTACTAGTGCCTATTGTAACAGGCTTGGTAATAGGCGTACCTGGTGTTGTAGGACTCTTGGCAGGAAGTTTAACCACCGGTTTCTTACTGGCAGTCTTTATGGCAAATGCAGGTGGGGCGTGGGATAATGCCAAAAAATATATTGAAGGCGGCGTCTTCGGTGGAAAAGGTTCTCCTGCACATAAGGCTGCTGTCGTAGGCGATACGGTGGGAGACCCCTTCAAGGATACTTCCGGTCCGTCTTTGAATATTTTGCTGAAACTTATGTCAATCGTTTCCGTTGTGTTTTCTGGAATTATCATTAAGTTCTCACCAAAAATAAGCGCTTTATTCCATCTTCATTAAAAAGAAGAAAAAAAGACATAAGATGAATTCCCCCTTATCGTGTTAATTAAAGGTAAGGGGGGATTATAAACTTTAATCCTTAAGCTTTTTAATTCAGTCTAATAGGAGGTAGTATGCCGGATAATATAATTACAGAAAGGGATGACAGAATATGTCCTAATACAAATTGTCAATATGATAATCATGCGAAAGGGGCAAACTTTTGCGTCTTATGCGGTACACTTCTGTATCATAGATGTGAAAACTGTGTGGAGGTAAATCCACGATACGCAAGATTTTGTTACTATTGTGGAAGCAGCCTATCAGAAGTTAAGCCCTCAGCCACATACGAAGCGGAAGATGATTTTAACATTATCAAACAGAAGAGATAGGTTTTCTGGAGGAACAGAAACGTTAGATTCAAAGGAGATTGCAATCCTTTGTGCAAGAATTGCCGACAATAAAAAAGCCGAAGATATTTTAATCTTTGGTGTGGGAGATTTGACTTTTATTGCGGATTTTTTCGTTATCTGCAGCGGCTTCAATAAACGGCAATTACAGAGCATTGCAAATGATATAGAATTAAAGCTTGGTAGCTATGGTATTCGTTGGATAGGTATGGAAGGATATACAGATGCTTTGTGGATACTCATTGACTACGGCGATGTAATTGTGCATCTTTTTGATAAGGATATGCGTCAATTTTACGATTTAGAACTCTTGTGGGGCGATGCGCCGAAGCTGCAGTGGAAACCTACTTTATAAAGTGCTTCTTTAATAAAAATCAATGAGTGCCTAATTTATTTAGTAACTATTCTTTTGAGAGCGAACAGGATTTGCCGTTCCCGAGATACCTAATTTTTGCGACCTTTTAATATTTTTAATCCTCCGGCTTTCTTCACGGCGTCTTTTTTCCGAAGGTTTTTCAAAGTAAGCGATACGCTTTGATTGATTAATGATACCTTCTTTATCACACATTTTTTTAAACCTTCTTAGCGCTTCTCTTATATTTTCATCTGACGTTATTTGTATTTTTGCCATAAATAAATCGGTAATCCTTTCTTTAAAAGATTGCTTTGCTTAAAATTAAAGATTAATTTTAATTTATAGCATACTATACGTCAAGTAAAAACTTATATTTAAAACATGCTTATAAAAGAAATAATATCCAAGTTAGTAAACAACCAAAATCTAAATCTGGAAGAAAGCGTTGCCGTAATGACACAAATAATGGAAGGAAATGCCACGGATGCACAAATAGCTTCTTTTATTACGGCATTGCGTATGAAGGGGGAGACTGCCGAGGAGATTACAGGGTGTGCCATGGCAATGAGAAGAAAGGCTATCAAAATCAGGGCGGGAAGCGAAATTGTAATTGATACCTGTGGAACGGGTGGTGATGCAAAAAACACCTTCAATATTTCTACTGCTGCAGCCTTTGTTGTTGCCGGTGCGGGTCTGAAGGTAGCCAAACATGGAAATAAAGCATCCTCCAGCAACTGTGGGAGTGCAGACGTATTAAAACGATTAGGCGTTAATATTGAAGCCGATGTTAAGACAGTAGAAAAATGCATTGCAAAGGCCAATATAGGATTCCTCTTTGCTCCCATGCTACATCAGGCAATGAAATATGCAACTGGTCCTCGAAAAGAAATTGGCATTCGTACGATTTTTAATATCCTCGGTCCACTAGCAAACCCTGCTAACGCCACTCACCGTATCCTCGGCGTATATAGCGAACACCTAACCCTCATTATGGCAGAGGCGTTAAGGCGACTTGGGGACCACCATGCGTTTGTTGTGCATGGGTTGGACGGTTTGGATGAAATAACAACTACTGACAAAACTAAGGTCTGTGAGCTTGTTGGAAACGCAGTGAAGAGTTATTATTTAGATCCAGAAGATTTCGGTATAAAAAAGTCAAAACTTTCCGACCTGACAGTAAACACTCCCGACGAAAGTGCTATGGCAATCAGAGAAGTATTGAATGGCATCCACAGCCCAAAAAGGGACGTAGTACTCTTAAACGCAGCCGCTGCAATTATTGCTGGAGGACTAGCAGAAGATTTTCAGGAAGGTCTAAAAATCGCCGCCCAATCTATTGACACAGGCAATGCAAAAAACGCATTAAACAAACTAGTAGAGATTAGCTGGCAATTTTAATAAATTGCACCAATTCCTTACAAAGAGATATATGTAATCTGAAAATATTTGTAACACAGTCAGTCTGCTAACTTACAAACAAAACTTAAAAACGTAATACCGTAACCAAATATAAACGGTTGACAAGACAATCATTTCAATGGTAAGGGGCAATGCATACATGAGATATTTTTTGAATGATATGGGATACCCCGCCCTTTCTGCAAGACCAAGGGTAACAATGTTTGCAGAAGCCCCAATAGGTGTTGCATTCCCTCCAAGGCAAGTTCCAAGCGCTAGAGACCACCACACGGGCATAAGCGTTGAATGCTGGACGATTGATTTTAAACCCAATCCGGACGGCAATACGGTATGTGCCATATCTGTTACAAGGGGTATTATGCTGGTGATTAAAATGGTATTTTCAACAACTGTCGAAACGATAGCAGAAAACCACAAGGTTATAGTTGCTGTGGCAAACATGTTTTCTGCATTTGGTTTTGTTAATGAAATCATGCTATCCGAGAGCTTAGAAATCAACCCCACCTTAACAACCCCACCTACAATAATAAAAAGACCGATAAAATAGAAGAGGGTTGGCCATTCTAATTCCTTCAATACATGATGTAGATTTTCCTTTGAAATAATGAGCAAAATGGCAGCGCCTAAAATTGCAATTGTTGCAGGTTCAAGATGAAGTTTATCGTGGAAGACAAATCCCGGAATAACCATTCCTAATACACTAAGTGTCTTAATTAACAAACTATAGTTTTTAATCAATTCATATTCATTTATGGCCAGTACCTTTTGTCTTAGCTCCTCTTTGACGTGGAGTTTTTTGCCAAAGAGAAGTTTTATTGTTAAGAGGAAGAATAAAAAAACGAAGAGGATTGCTGGCGTCAGATGGTAGATAAAGTCCATAAATGTAAGTTGTACCTTACTGGCAATCAATATATTGGGTGGGCCACCAATGAGTGTGGCAGTGCCACCAAGGCTTGAAGCCATAATCTCTGATAGTAAGAATGGGAAAGGGTCCAATCCCAGTTCATCAGCAATAAATAAACTAACGGGAACGAGGATCAAAACAGTGGTTACATTGTTGAGGAAGGAAGAAAAGGCTGCCGTAATACTGGTGAAAAGAACAAGGATCCACACAGGTCTCCCTTTGGCCAGTTTTGCAGACTTTACTGCCAGAAATTGGAATATACCAGTTTTGCTGAGGATATTGACGATAATCATCATGCCGAAAAGGAGGAATATGACGTTGTAATCAATAGCATATTTTTCTTCATAAAAGGCTTCGTGTTGACTTACTATTTTAAGCACCATCATCAAACCAGCGCCAATTAATGCTATCTTTGTTTTGTCGATTTTTTCAGAGATAATTAATCCGAAGGATACAATAAAAATGCCAGTGGCAATCCAAAAGGACATGAGATTAGCTTCCTTAATAAATAAAAGTTGATCTATGTTTAATCTTTCGTGAGGA
>JAGWZR010000126.1 GCA_018968795.1 Planctomycetota bacterium
ATGGGAATTAAAGTAGTAGACTGACCTGTATAGGGTTTTCTGGTTGTTTGAAAGGAAAGTTACTCAGATGTCAAAAAGAAGTAAAAGATATTTAGAATCTAAAAAAAAGGTAGACTCAGATAAGAAATATGGGTTAAAAGAGGCTATTGATTTACTCAAGTCTTTTAAAATTGCAAAATTTGATGAAAGTGTTGAAGTTGCAATGAAATTGGGTATTGATCCAAAGCAATCAGATCAGCTTATTCGGGGGTCGATTTCTCTACCTAAGGGTATTGGTAAAAGTCTTAAAGTAATTGTTTTCGCCAGTGGTGAAAAAGCAGAAATAGCAAGAAAAGCGGGTGCGAATGAGGTCGGCGCAGAAGATTTGGTGAAAAAAGTGGATGGTGGCTGGACGGATTTTGATGTGGCAATTGCTACCTCTGATATGATGAAGTTCGTTGGTAGGCTTGGTAGAGTGCTTGGGCCTCAGGGGAAGATGCCTTCGCCTAAATCTGGTACTGTTACGGATGATGTTGAAACGGCAGTTAAAGAGTTTAAGGCGGGGAAGATTGAATATAGAACTGATGCGGGAGGAAATGTGCATGCCTTAGTTGGAAGGGTCTCTTTTTCAAATGCGGATCTAGAAGATAACATTGATACATTTGTTAAACATATTATGAATTCGCGTCCTGCATCTGCAAAGGGGGTATTTGTAGAGAAAGCTTCGGTATCTTCAACAATGAGTCCGGGGATAATGTTTCAGATTTAAGTTGGAAATTAATTGCGAAGGAATTGGATAAAGCAATGGCAAACGAGTTAAAAGAGCTTATCGTAAAGGAAATGGTCTCTAGGTACCGTAACAGGAATAACTATTTGGTGGTTGGTTACCAGAAGATAAAAGCATTGGAATTCGATCAATTAAGGAAGGATTTAGGTAAAAAGAAGCTTTGCCTAGAAATAGTTAAAAATTCACTTGCGTCTATTTCATTTAAGGAAATAGGTGTTTCCGAGATTGTGGGGCTGCTCAATGGGCCTACTGCCATAGTGACTGGAGGAGGCGATCCTGTGGTTATGGCAAAAGAAACTATTGAATGGTCAAAGAGAATACCATTTCTAAATCTGCGTGGTGGATTTATTGACGGTGCAATAGTTTCCACTGATGATATAAATAGATTGGCAAAACTTCCGAGCATGCCAGTGCTTCGGGCTCAAATAATTACGAGCATTAATGCCCCAATTGCAGGGGTTGTGGGTGCTTTTAATGCTGTTTTGCATAGTCTGGCAACAGTATTCCATGCAGTTAAAAATCAAAAAGAGAAAAGTGAAAAATAGTTTTTTGCAGAATTCCTGAAAAGTTAGGAGGATAAAAATGACTCAGGTAAGTGAAGAAAAGGCAGTTGTACATTCGGGTAAAATTGAACAGGTGCTTGATTTAGTGGCGGGGATGACATTGCTAGAGGCTTCTCAGCTTGTCAAGGCCTTTGAACAGAAATTTGGAGTTTCTGCAGCCGCTGTAACGGCAGTACCTGTAGGCGCGACAGCGGCGGCGGAGGGTAAAGCTCCAGCTGCAGTAGAGGAAAAAACAACCTTTGATGTTATATTGAAGGATGGAGGGGCAAACAAGATCCAAGTAATTAAGGCTGTACGTGCGGAAACAAATCTGGGATTAAAAGAGGCTAAAGACCTCGTTGAGGGCGCCCCTAAAACCGTTAAAGAGGGTGTTACGAAAGAGGAAGCGGAGAAGATTAAGAAATCGCTTGAAGCTGCAGGTGCTAAGGTAGAAATTAAGTAATCGTTGTTTTTTTTCTAATTCTAAGAATATAAGAATATAGGAAAGCCATGGAAATACGTAATTACGGCAAAGTTGAAGATGTTTTAGAAATCCAGAATCTCGTACAGATTCAAACGGAAGCCTATCACGATTTTTTACAAGCGGACGTGTCTGCTTCGAAGAGAAAGAGTGTGGGTATTGAAGCGATCTTGCGAGAAATATTTCCGATAAGTAATTATGATGAGACCTTGTCGCTAGACTATATTAAATACGATCTTGGTAAACCACGATATACGCAAGATGAATGCAGACAGTTGCGGCTAACATATGGTCGTCCGTTTCGGATTTGGTTGAGATTAAATAAATCAGAACCTATCGAAGAAGAGGTGTATTTGGGTGAAATACCAGTTATGATTGGCGGTGGAGAATTTATTATTAATGGGACTGAAAGGGTTATTGTGACGCAGCTACACCGTTCGCCGGGTATAGATTTTATTGAAGAATTTCATGCCGAAAAAAGGTTGCACTCATGCCGAATTATTCCGGAGAGAGGGAGCTGGATTGAACTGGAAGTAGGGAAAAAAGATATTCTTACCGCGAGAATTGACCAGAGTGGTAAATTGCCAGCGATTTGTTTCCTAAGGGCGCTATCAGAGGATTATACTAATGACGAGGACATTATTAGACTGTTTTATGAAACGGAAATAGTAAAAATTAAAGATTATGCCTCAGCAACAAAATTAAGGGGTAGGTATACGGTTGAAAAAGTCGTGAATCCGCAAACGGGAGAGATTGTTCTGGAATCGGGACGCCAGATCTCGGATACGACGATAAAAGCGATTGTAGACTTAGAAATCAAGAAAATAGAAGTGATTAAAAAGATGGAAGACCCATTAATATTGAATTCATTGGAGGCAGATTTTACAAAATCTTATGAAGATGCCCTGTTAAAAATTTATGCGAGGTTTCGGCCTGGGAATCCTCAACAAGTTGAAAAAGCTAAACAGTTATTTTACGATAAATTCTTTGACGTAAAAAGGTATAGGTTGGGGTCTGTAGGGAGGTTTAGGCTAAACAGGAAATTAGGGCATAATATTAACGAAGCGGAGATGTCTTTACAAAAGGAAGATTATGTAGAGGCCATACGTTACATAATAAAATTACGAAGAGGAGAATCTGGCGTATCTATTGATGATATTGATAATTTAGGTAATAGAAGGCTTCGAACGATTGACGAATTGGCAGGTGAAGAGTTACGCAAAGGGTTTCTAAAATTAAGGAGAACTGTACAGGAAAGGTTAAGCGTAAAAGATTCTGAGCAGTTAACACCCCGCTCACTTGTAAATTCTAAGACTATTTTCTCTGCGATCGATTATTTCTTTAGCCGGAGCGAATTGTCTCAAGTATTAGATCAAACAAATCCTTTAGCGCAACTAACGCATGAAAGAAGGCTGAGCGCATTAGGTCCGGGGGGGTTGAATAGAAAACGGGCAGGGTTCGAAGTTAGAGACGTACATGTATCGCACTACGGTAGAGTTTGTCCAATTGAAACACCTGAAGGTACGAATATAGGCTTAATCGCATCATTAAGTATTTATGCGGCGACAGATGAGTATGGTTTTTTGATTACTCCGTATAGGATAATTGATAAAGGGAAGTTTACTGAAAGAATAGTGTATCTTCGCGCAGATGAAGAGGAAAATAAATTAATTGCCCCTGCCGATGTGTTAGTTAAAAGCAAAGGTAAAGAAAGCGCGTTGTGTAGATATAATGGCGATTTTCTTCAGATGGATATTAAAGATATAAATTACATGGATGTCTCCCCCAAACAGTTGGTAGGTGTATCAGCCAGCCTAATACCATTCCTTGAACATAGCGATGCCAATAGAGCGTTAATGGGTTCAAATATGCAAAGGCAGGCAGTTCCATTATTGAAAACAGAACCGCCTATGGTCGCTACCGGTATGGAAAGGTTTGTTGCTCAAAATTCTAGTATGACGGTTCAAGCAGAGAATCCGGGTACCATAACAAAAGTAACTGCCGATGAAATTGTTGTCGAAGATAGAGATGTCTATAAATTGAGAAAATTTGTAGGCTTGAATGAAGGTACATGCTTAAATCAAAAACCAATCGTTGTTGAAGGACAAAAGGTTAAAAAGGGAGAGGTTATTGCTGATGGAGCTGCAACCTGCGATGGAGAGCTGAGTCTGGGGAAAAATGTATTAGTGGGCTTTATGACATGGGATGGTTACAATTTTGAGGATGCTATCGTGATTAGCGAGGCTTTACTCAAAGATGATCGATTTACTTCCATACATAGGGATGAGTTTGAGGTTGAAATTCGTGAAACAAAATTGGGCAGAGAAGAATTTACGCGGGATATTCCCAATGTTTCGGAAAGAGCGTTAAGAAATCTTGATGAAAATGGAATAATAAGAATTGGAACAAAGGTAAAACCGGGAGATATATTAGTTGGTAAGATTGCTCCTAAGAGCAGGAGCGAGTTATCACCGGAAGAAAAGTTATTGCATGCTATTTTTGGTCGTGCTGGTGAAGATGTAAAAAATGAATCTCTGGAAGTATCATCTGGCATGGAAGGAATTGTTATAAATACTCAAGTATTTTCCAGAAAGTCATATCTTTCTGACGATAAAAGACAAAAGATTTTACAGGAAATAAACGAGATAGAAACAAAATACGATGAAAGTATTTCAAAGGAATTTGCAAGGGTATTGAAAGCGGTAGATGAAGAAATTAAGGAACCTTTGGTAGATATACAGACAGGCCAGACGTATAAAATTGAACGTGGTATGTCCCCCAAGTCAATTCTTGCTTTGGAAGAACGCTTTGATATCGAAAATATAGAATTTTCCAATAAAAAGAAAAAGGAAAAGGCCGTAGAAATCAGCAAGGGGTATTGTGAGAAAATTGCGTTATTAAAAGATGAGCGAGATATGAAGATTAATCACCTGAAGAGGGGTGATGAATTGCCTACAGGGGTATTAGAGCTCGCCAAGATATCAATCGCTACGAAGAGAAAATTATCGGTAGGAGATAAGATGGCTGGTAGGCATGGTAATAAGGGGGTCATTTCCAAAATCCTTCCCGAAGAGGATATGCCTTTTTTGGCAGATGGTACGAGAGTGGAAATGCTTCTAAATCCGTTGGGAGTGCCTTCGAGGATGAATGTGGGGCAAATTCTTGAGACACACTTAGGGTGGGCGGCGAATAAGATGGGATTCCGAGCAGTCACACCAATTTTTGAAGGTGCAAATGAAGAAGAAATTAGGGTAACCCTCAAAGAGGCGGGGTTGCCAGAGGACGGTAAAACTGTTTTATATGATGGACGTACTGGAGAACCTCTTGAGCAAAAGGTTACCGTTGGTTACATGTATATGCTTAAGCTTCATCACTTGGTTGATGAGAAGGTGCACGCTAGGGCAACTGGTCCATACTCGTTGATTACCCAGCAGCCGTTAGGGGGAAAGGCAAGGTTTGGAGGACAGAGATTTGGTGAGATGGAAGTGTGGGCGCTTGAGGCGTATGGTGCGGCCCATAATCTGCAAGAATTACTTACCGTGAAGAGCGATGATGTGGAGGGAAGGACTAAGATATACGAGTCAATGGTAAAAGGTGAGAATACATTAGAAGCTGGTACTCCTGCGTCTTTTGAAGTGCTTTCAAATGAAATTGCTGGATTGGGTTTAAATTTGAAGCTAGAAAAGACAAAGTTGGAAGCTTTGAAAGAATAGGAGAGGTTTTTCAAAATGGCAGATATAGTGTACGATAAAATTAACGAATATAGTTCGGTGAAAATATCTCTTGCGTCGCCAGAAGATATTCGAAGTTGGTCTTATGGTGAAGTAAAGAAACCTGAAACGATTAATTATCGTACTTACCGTGCGGAGAAGGATGGTTTGTTTTGCGAGCGCATCTTTGGTCCAGAACGAAATTGGGAATGCTTTTGTGGAAAATACAAAGGCATAAAACATAAGGGAATTATTTGTGATCGTTGCGGTGTAAAAATTACGCATTCTCGTGTAAGAAGAAAACGCATGGGACATATTAATTTGGCTGCGCCCATTGTTCATATCTGGTTCTTTAAGGCGATGCCTTCTCGTTTAGGTACACTTTTGGGGATGAAGACTACCTCGTTAGAAAGGATTATCTATTTCCAAGATTATGTTGTAATTGATCCTGGGAGTACGCCGCTTAAAGAATATCAATTGCTTAGTGAAGAGGAATGTAAAGTAAACAAAGAGAAGTATGGGGAACAGTCTTTCAAGGCAGGGATGGGAGCAGAAGCAATTCGAATGCTATTGCAAAAACTTGATTTAGTGGCATTGTCAAAAGAATTGCGTGATGAACTTAATGAAACAAGATCCAAGCAACGCGCCAAAGAAATAATTAAAAGATTGGAAATTGTAGAAGCCTTTAGGGATTCTGGGAATAAGCCTGAATGGATGGTGTTAAGCGTTGTTTCCGTTATCCCTCCTGATCTAAGGCCGTTGGTTTTGTTAGAGAGTGGGAACTTTGCGACATCAGACCTCAATGATCTCTATAGAAGAATTATTAATAGAAACAATCGTTTAAAGAAGTTAATTGATTTAAATGCCCCAGAAGTAATCATAAGAAACGAAAAAAGGATGTTACAACAGGCAGTTGATGCCTTGTTTGATAATACAAGAGGAAAGCGTCCAGTATTGGGTAGCAACAATAGGCCTTTAAAATCGTTAACCGACATGATAAAAGGGAAACAGGGACGTTTTCGAGAAAACTTACTTGGGAAAAGGGTTGACTATTCAGCGCGCTCGGTAATTGTAGTGGGGCCAGAATTAAAATTACACCAATGTGGTTTACCAAAGAAAATAGCGT
>JAGWZR010000127.1 GCA_018968795.1 Planctomycetota bacterium
ACATTGAGCAGTTGTGGTATAGGCTGCAAGACATCGCAGGTTGGGCTAAAAAATACATAGACAGGCAACTTTCGACGGCTGGACAATTCTTTTTTTAATTTTTCCACCATATTTTCGTAAATAAGTACCTTGCCATCACCTGGGTAGTTCAAATAGCCCCTTGCATAGCAATAAGCGCATTGATGGATACATCCCAAGGTTGGATTAATAGAGGCTATTTGTTTAAGACATTTTAAAGTAGATCTTGTAAGAACATGTCCTTTACGCTCAACAAATCCTATTTGCATCTAAAGTCTCTTTATTTAAATGTGTAGGCGTTTCAATGATGAGATTTTTTAGTCGCTTCATAAAATAACAATTATGACAAAAGAACAGGAAAATGTAAATGACGGCTTCATTACGGTTGGCATTGGGCGGAGAATAATTCCCTTCGCACTACAGGTTGTTTTACTTAATTGGAGCATATTGCAAATTATCCTCAACCTCCGTGGTACTTCTGTGAAGAATGACTATCTTCATGAGGTTTTTCTGCTTTGCCTTAGGATGAAAAAGCAACAAATTGTCTGGAACGCTAGTGAGTGAAACGGAATTAGCAACAGAAAAGGTTATCGCAAACAAGGTAAATTTTCAATATTGCAACACAGTACATATACCAAGAAGAGTCGACTTCCACCGTATAGTAATATAGATTTGTAAGAGCTGTTTCTAGAAGGGATCGTTGTTAACCGGTCGGTTCCTATCCGCAATATCAAAAATTACTATGTGAGATTTAGAATAAATGGTTATTTTTTACTTACTAACAACGACTGCACCTTAGAAAGCCCTTTGCCTAATTCCAGGGCATATCCCGCCTCGTAAAGTCCTTTTTCAAGAGCGGCAACGGCGACGATGACGTCGAAATCATTTACGTATCCCATGTGACCAATCCTGATAATTTTTCCTTTTAACTCGTCCTGTCCGCCGGTAAAGGTTACTCCTGTTTCATCTCGCAGTTTTTTGATAATTTTGTCAATATCAATTCCTGTTGGTGCTTTGATAGCAGTCAATACATTGCTTGAATATTCCCCGGCAAAGAGTTCCAATCCGAGCGCTTTTGCTCCTTCCCTTGTGGCATAGGCAAGTCTGGCATGCCTTTTCCATACATTTTCAATCCCCTCCTTTTTGATCATATCGAGGGCTGTCTTCATTGCCATAACGAGCGAAACGGCTGGAGTGAATGGGGTTGTTTTATCCTTTAACTCCTTACGCATCTTCCTGAAATCCCAATAATATCTAGGTAAATCTGCCTTCTCAATAATACCCCATGCACTGCTATTAACACAAACAAATGCAAGCCCCGGCGGCATCATGCATCCCTTTTGAGACCCCGTGATAGCTACATCAATATTCCACGCATCCATCAATAAGGGGTGAACGCCAATTCCCGTAATTGCATCTACGACCAATAATGCCCCATATTCCTTTACAATGGAAGAAATGGACTTTATATCATGTACAACACCAGTAGAGGTCTCACATTGAGTGGTAAATACCGCTTTAATTCCGCTTGTCTTTCTGAGCGCAGTCTCAATATCTACTGGATTCACAGCCTTGCCGTTTTCAACATCGATTGTAATGGTTTCAATCCCAAAGCATTTACATAGCTCTGCCCAGCGTTCACCAAATTTTCCACTGACAACTACTAATGCCTTATTACCCCGAGACAAGACATTTGCGACGCATGCTTCCATAGCCCCAGTTCCAGAAGACATGAGGGTGAAAACCTCGCCCGTTTTCGTCTGAAATAGGTATTTTAAGTCTTCGCTCATTTCATAAAAAATTTGAGAAAACTGTGGCGTCCTGTGATGAATCATTGGCTGTGCTTCAGCCAGTGACACCTCAGGTGGAACCATCGTTGGCCCAGGTGTAAACAGATAGTTTTTTTTCATAGATATTATTCCTTTACTCCTTTTGCTTACATCATAGTGTGACCTTTACGGTCGTCCAATAGTAGTGGATAAGCCCTACGTGTTATTCTTTAATTTTCGTGATACAAACGATACATGGTTTTAAGAGAACATTCTTAAGATGAGCAGAGTAAATTTGCAGAAAAAACTCATTATATAAAAATAAGAAAGAGAGTCAAGAGATAAAACAAAGTCAGTTATTTTCTGGGGAAATTTTTAACCTTTTTTGGTTTGTATAAAACATATATTTTGTTTTATACTTGAATCATGAAAGCGACAAAGTGGTTGGCAGGGGATTTTATGATACCAGATGCTATTTCTTCTGTGCGGGATGCCATTGAAAAAACAGGTGGAAACGAGGTGTTCCTGGTGGGTAGGCTTAATGAAGATCATCTGATAATCGCTGTTGATGTTTATGCTAGCGGGAACAAAAGCGCCGTACCTGCTATTATCAAAGAGGCAAAATATGGGGACGTAATTATTCACAATCATCCAGACGGTATTCTTGATCCGTCTGATGCAGATATTGAAATTGCGTCATATATGGGTTCGCTAGGGGTGGGAAGCTATATTGTAGATAACAATGTGGAGTATTTGTATCCCGTAGTAAAGGTGCAAAAGGATCGGAGGCACGAGAAACTAAATTTTGAGGAGCTATTAGCACATTTTTCGGTGGGAGGAAATTTCGAGAAGCACCTGCCTCAGTATGAATATCGCAAGCCGCAGGTTGAGATGTTAACGTCAGTGGTTGGTGCCTTTAATGAAGATAAAATTGCCGTAATTGAGGCGGGTACGGGAACAGGAAAATCTCTTGCATATCTTGTTCCAGCAGTATTCTGGAGTATAAAGAATCAGGAACGGGTAGTGGTTTCCACCAATACGATAAACCTTCAGGAACAATTGATCGAAAAAGACATTCCCGCACTGAAAAGATGTTGTGGGCTAAATTTCAAGAGCGTGCTGGTGAAAGGGAGAAATAACTACATATGCCTTAGAAAGGTTTATAATTTACGCGCTGAAGGTGGCGCATTGATTGAGGATAAAGACAGACAGCAACTGAACAATTTATTAGAGTGGGCCACAAAGACGCAAGACGGAAGCAAGGCAGACCTGAATTTTGTGCCACAAGAGGATGTCTGGGAATCAATACAGTCAGAGGCTGATCAGTGTACCCGATTAAAGTGTCAATTTTATGACGATTGTTTTTTTTATATTGCCAGACGAAATGCCGCTAGCGCGGACGTGCTGATAGTAAATCACTATCTCTTAATGGCCGACTTGATAGTCCGTCAGGAAATGAAGGGTTACGATACTGTGGCCATCTTACCTCCTTTTAAGAAAATCATTATTGACGAAGCGCATCACCTCGAGGCCGTGGCAACTGCAAACTTGAGCTACACCATTTCAAAATTAAGGATAATAAAGCTATTGGGGAGATTGATTAACCTAAAGGATGGTAGAAAAGGACTTTTGCAGTACCTTAAAAGCAAACTCAAGGAAGTGAATTCCGGACACGATAAGTCTCTTGCTATGGATATCACTGATAGAATCAATACGGAAATTATTGAGGCGAGACAGCGCCTCTATGATATCGTTCAGGTAATTTTTGAAGATATTTCCAATGCAGTGAGTAATTATGTTATCCATGAAGGATTACAAAAAGACACGAATGAAGAAACCAAATTACGTCTCACTGCACGCCTAATTTCTACAAACTTATGGTACGACATTATAGAAATAAAACTTAAAGCACTCTGCGTGGATATTCACAAATTTGTCTCGTTACTAAAGGGATTGCTGGATGAAATAGGGGATTTGTCTAAAAAGTCGCAGGATATTTTGTCATCCCTATTAATCGATATTCTATCGTGTAAAATGCGTTTAAAACTTGCGGCAAACGATATCTCCTTTTTTATTACTATGGACGAGAAGTCTTGTAAATGGATGGAGTTCAAGAGGCACAAAGAGAATCCAGCCGTTCGCTTCTGCGCTGCGCCGCTCTCCATTTCTGATGGTCTGAAGGCATGTCTGTATGACAATTATAATACGATAATATTGACTTCTGCCACATTGGCGATTAACAAAACCTTTAAATTTTTCAGGGAAAACACTGGTTTACATCAAATCCCGGCGGCTCGCTTGTCTGAATTAATTCTAGATTCTCCGTTCGATTATAAAAGGCAAGCTATTATTGGGATTCCTAATGACATTCCTGAACCAAACGAGTCTGGTTATGTATCGGCGCTCGAAGAGAATATCTTAAAGACCGTAGAAATTTCAGATGGGCGGGCGCTAATCCTATTTACATCATACAGCCTTCTTGATAACATTTACCAGAGATTGGAGGCGCGTATTACACAATTAGGTTATACGTGTTTAAAGCAGGGGATGGATAATCGTCACAGTCTCCTTGAAGCGTTCAAGAAAGACAAGACTTCCGTTCTCTTTGCTACCGACAGTTTCTGGGAAGGGATTGATGTCAAGGGGGATGCGTTGGAATGTGTCATTCTTACCCGGTTGCCATTTAAGGTGCCTACAGAACCTATTATTGAGGCAAGGGCGGAAGCCGTTGAGAAGGCTGGCGGTGATGCCTTCTATGATTATTCGTTACCGATGGCTGTAATTAAGTTTAAACAAGGTTTTGGAAGGCTCATACGCAGTCGCAATGACAGGGGGGCGGTGATTATCTTTGATAGCCGCGTGCTTACCAAAAGGTATGGGCATATATTTCTCCAATCACTTCCAGCGGCAAAGTGTATCAAGGATAAGAGCGATGTTGTTTTTAGAGAAATGGTGAAGTTCCTAACTTGATTGTATAGGAATTTTCATTTTAATTAAGCGGTTTTCTAGGTGGCACGGACAAACGCTGTTTGTCCATGCATGGAAAACGATTCCTGACATTTTATAAGTGTCACTTTATCGCACAAATTTCCTTTTTTATCCGTTATCGCTGGATTAAAGTATCTAATTAAGGAGTTAATGGTATGAAACCAAAGGTAAAAATAGCCATTATTACCACTATAGGTGGTGTTCTGGTAGCTGTTATTACTTATATAATTCCCATAGTAATTAACCAAAATGATAAAAAAAGTACAAAAGAAATATCGGTACATGGCAATCAAAATGTTGTTAACGGAGAAATTAATACTAATGGCGATGTAATCATTAATGGTAACAAGACAATAAATATATATTTGTCTTTAGATTACCAACATTTGCTCAAGGAAATTGAAGGATTAGAACAGGATTTAAAAGATATTCCACCTGATAAAATAGAAAGCCGGCTCAATAAAAGCAAAAAATTGGATGAGAAACGAAAACAATTGCAGGATTTCACGCAGGAAGTGCTTCGCCTTGCCGTGACGTTCAGTAAAATTGAAATCAATACCGAACGCCTTAAACAAGCACAGCAGTACTTTACCCAGGGAAAATTCCGTGAGGCGGATGCCATCCTGAAGGCGGAGGAACTAAGTCATGACCAGGAACACCTCCTGAATGCAAAAGAAAGCAAGAACCGTGAATTGGAAGAACTCAACGAAAAACTCCTCAGTAACGCCAATGAATTCCTGATTAAGGCGCAGATAACGGCAACAAACTTTAATAATCTCAATCGCTTCCAGGATGCCTGTCGCTTTTATGAACAATCCATACGCAGTTATATTCGTTTTGATAACCTATTTGAATATGCCTATTTTCTCCAACAGCATAATCAACACAATGAAGCCGAACGGTATTATCAGGAAGCGATGAAAAGATTTGGAAGGGAATTAGATGCCCCAACACGAGCCATGACGCTCAACAATTTGGGTAATTTGCAACAGGATAAGAACGAATTTGAAGACGCCCTGAAGTCGTATAAGGAGGCGCTGGAGATTAGAAGGAAATTAGCCCAGTCAAACCCACAGACCTACTTACCTAATGTTGCCATGACGCTCATTAATCTGAGTATTTTTTATCAAAAAGGCCAGCCCGATAAAGATGTATCAGTCCAATATGCGATGGAGGCGTTAAAAATATTAACTCCATTTCTTGAAGGAGCGCCTTATACCCAACAATATGCACAACGCGCACGGCAAGTACTTCAGGATTGGGGAGTGGATATTGAAAAAGTATTAGCAGAAGAAAATAAATAATTCGATATATTCGTTCAGCACTATTGCTCCTCATTACCTCTGCCTTGTGGCTTTGTTACATAAGTGGCGAGCAATTTAAGACAAAGGAGGTGATAGATTATGAAGATTTTTTTGACAGGGAGCACGGGTTTTGTTGGGCGGCAAATACTGCAGGATTTGATCGATAATAATTATCAGGTCAAATGCTTGATTCGACAGGGTTCGGAACACAAGATTGCGAATTACAAAAGAGATGCTGATATCGTGCATGGCGATATTACTGATGCTAGTAGTTTACACGGCAAATTAGAGGGATGCGATGTGGTGATAAACCTTGTGGGCATTATCAGGGAGTTTAGAAGAAGGGGGATTACCTTTGAGAAGTTGCATTATGAAGGGACGGCAAATCTTGTCAATGCCGCCTGCTCGCAGGGGGTCAGGCGATTTATACAAATGAGCGCATTGGGGGCACGACCCGATGGGAAGACCCGGTATCAACAAACCAAGTTTCACGCAGAAGAATGCGTGAGGAATAGCGGA
>JAGWZR010000128.1 GCA_018968795.1 Planctomycetota bacterium
ATGTCATCTTAAGGTTCTGCATAGAAATAAATTAGACAAGATATGTGATTGCAGACTGAGGCCAGATTTTTACTATAGGCACTTAAAACAAGTTATATCGGATTCGCCTTGGACTTGGATAACGTTAAAAGATGTTGCAGAATGTGTCCCCTACCTGCTGATTTGTATGTTTCAATTCCCCCTTTTAAGTATAAAAAAACTAATATTAGCGATAATAAGATTATCAAAATCGACCATTAGAAAAATATTTAAGAAAGACAAGATGTTACTCTTTGAATCGCCTGAAATCCAAAATTCTGCGGAACAGTCTGAAGTTTTAAAATTTAGAGATATTAACCACTTTGCTGACTGGGTAAATGAAAACCATGTTAAGCGGAGGTATGTGAAACAGATAGGCGTATGAATAATGGAATCTATCCATTTATGTCAGTATTAATTCCCGCTGGGGATAGTGTTGATTCAGTAATTAGACTGGTAGAAAGTGTAGGCACAGATTATGAATATTCGATGATAACGAATAATCCGAGGCGCTTATGTTAGGCTTGTTAGACGTTACAGTCTGTATTTTATCTTACAAAAGGCCTCGTTCTTTCAAAAATTTTTTCTATGCATGACGAGTTTTTATTTACACGGATAGGAGATGTCCGCGACTCTCTAAAAAAAGCAGCGGTATGCCTCCAAACGTTATACGCAAAAGTGCATTCGGAACATGATTGTTAGTTACAAAATTGATAAGTCTCTCGTTCATTATTAAAGAACATGGTGATTATAAAAGATTTGACACTAAAAAGCACAACTTACGAACAAATAGAGTGAATAGATTTAAGCGTTTATTGTTATATCTAAATTCCATTTCTTTCAGGTAAAGAGGAAAGTATTCTTTAGATACGCCATGGAACTTAATAAATCTTTCTTTCGCATAACTCCAGAAGCCTTCAAGTCCATTAATGTACACTTTACCAGAGGCAAACATCTTACCATGATCAATCCTCAGATGTCTATAACCGCAAAACATAAGTGTATCGTAGCTTTTAAATTTATCGGTATATACAAGAGAGCCGCGTCTGACAGTCTTAATAGTCATATTAAGGATAGATTCTGCAGTAACATCCTTAATGATATCAATCTTAACCACCCCGTTTCGCTCCAAAATACCGAATACCGGGACTTTATTATATGCACCTCTACCCCGTTTGCCTTTACGTCTACCGCCAAAATATGTCTCATCAAGCTCTATCTCACCATGAAGAAGTTCATGGGCATCCTTATCGCCTGCTATGATGGACTTTCTCATAATACTTACCGCCTTATGTACCGTTGGATAACTAAGCTTTACCTGCTGGGCTATCTTTCTTGCAGAGAGTTCAAGTTCAAAAAGCTTTATTATCCACAGCCATTTCTTATACGGTATTTTAACCTCGTTTATCCATCTGTTACTAAAGTCGTGAAACGTATATCCACACCGTTTACAACGGTATTTTTTACCTATAATCCGATATACCTTACGAGTCGTACATCGTGTACAAAAAACAAGGCTATTTTTCCAACAGTGTTTTTTGAAAAACAACCGTGCCTTATTCTCTGTTCTTCCTATAATTTCAAAGGTGTTTACATCCATTTGACACTATTATACCTCCTATATTTTAGTGTCAAATCTTTTATAATCACCAAATTTTAAAAAGCATTAAAAAATTGTTATAATTCTAACATTAAGTTTAGACCTCCCTCCACCTACCTTTCTCAGTATTCTAAGAAATTTATTACCATAACTCAACAAATATTTCATCAAGCTATAAACCCTGATATATTATCCAATCTAACACTATGGATGGCGATTTCCGGCGCCATTACAACCTCCTCGCCTCCCCAAACGATAGTCTGTTTTTTATCTTTAGATACCGCAATGATGTTATTTAATATATCCGTTATATTATTATTAATTCTTACTGTGTTAGGCTTTAGAGGTTTAACAATTTTACCTTCCTTTATCACGTAGGAGTCTGCAATGATAGTGCTTGTAAAGTCGCCTGCTGCAAGCCCGTTGATAGGATACGTGTACCAAATTCTGCCGATATAAATACCGTTATTTATTTTTGATAATAAAGATTGACTTGTTACTTCTTCCTTGCCCTCTACAACAATATTGGTTGGACATATCTTTGGTTGTATATTGTGGTTTCTACCGCCTTTTTCAAAGCGGAATCCATTTCGTGGTATAAAAGAGGAGATGCTGTTCTCAAATTTTTTTGAAAGATAATAATTTGCAAGAAAACCCACGAGAAAGCCGTTGTGGATAAGGTTTGTTCTTCCTGTAGGAACTCCTTCGCAGGAAATTCTTTTACTACCAACCGCGCCATTTATAGTACCGTCATCATAGACAGTGAGTAATTCTGATGCAATTTTTTGCCCTAATTTTCCTAAAAAGGGAGTATCTGAGGAATTTATGGACGAGAGGCTTAGGGCTGGAATTACAATATTCGTAAAGAGGTCTGTTACTGGCTGCCTTCCAAAAATAACATTGTATGTTCCAGATGGTATTCTTTCTCCATCAATCGTTTTTATGGCACTTTCGGCTGATTCTCGCCCAGACTCTTCAGGATTGAAGTTGGATAAATGGGTATTCGTATTCCACCCAGATCCTTTGACTTTTTCTTTTTCGATCATAGAAGTTATATTGGCAGTAAGGATGGTAGATTCGTCAAAATCGTCTATACCTTTTGTACTGCAAATGGCCATGCGTTCTTTTAGTATTGTTATGTCACCACCGACAATAATTGAGTTGTTAAAGTTTTTCTGCCGGAATTCCGTAAGTGCACCTTCTAATGCCCGCCAGCCTAAATCAATCATCGTCTCATCACCAATTTCCATTACAGCATGGTCATGATAGTTTTCTAATACTGGTTTCCCAATCGGCATAGGGAGCGACTTGAAGTCGGGGTCATGTAATTTATTTTTCCTTGCCTTTTGGAATGCCTCTGCGATACCTTTTGGCGTAATGTTATTGGAGGAACTGCCAAATCCAACTTTTATTTCTTTTCCTGCCTTGAAAATAGCCAACAAACCAATACCGCTAAATTGTGTTGATTTTGGTTCGTGGACGCCATTACAGGGAATATCAGACGTATAATTTAATCGTACAGTTATATGTTCATTCCATGATGCGAAGATTTCCGCATCAATTACGTCCTTCTGTTTTTTGACAAACTCAATCCCGTTACGAACACACGCTCTCAGTGTTTCTATGTCTATCATAATTTTTGGCGACCTGTTAATCTTGCCGTTGAACGCAGAGTAGGACCACCATTTCCGACACGCATTACCTGCATAGGCTGTCCTTTACCACAGTTGGGTATGGGAAAAATCTGAAAGTCATTTCCTACAGCGTCGATATTCATTAAGAAATCTTTAGAATCAGCCGTGATTCCGCCTCCTCGATATAACTTTACAATGTGCCCATTTTCTATTTTATATACCTTTTGGGCAGAAATACGAAAATTTTCTCGGGACTCGCTAATGGATGGAATTCGATGGTTGACAATGTAGTATCCTTCCCTGACTTCACCTAGTATTTCTGCAGGATCTCTGTCTCCGTTTGCGAAAACAGTGTTAGTCATTCGTACTATGGGGACATAGTGTGGTTCTGTTGCTCTCATAGAGCCGTTCGGAGGGTGGCTGAGAATTGCAGCGTATTCACGTCCATTCATAAAACCCTTGAGTACCCCATTTTCGATGAGATTCACACGCCTACCAGGTGTGCCTTCCGCATCGTACCTGTAATGCCCATAACCATCTATAGAGGGATCTGAATATGCGGTTAACAAGGGCGATGCTATTTGTTTTCCCAATTCATTGTCATTGAAATTTCTAAATAACCAGGATCGTCCTGCATAGGCAGTTTCTAGTTTAAGCGCCCTGTCGGCCTCGGTCGGGTGTCCTACAATTTCATGGACGAGGAGTGCGTTAAAATGTGGGTTTGTAACAACCACAACAGGTTCGCTTGTAGCGGATAGAAATTCTGCCCCGGCAAGTTCTATCGTTTCACGTGTTCGCAGCAAAGCGAAATCAACAATCGGCTGTTTGTAAATATTTTTGCCTTTCAGAACTTCCCAGCCACGGAGGCCTCCCATGTAATCATAACAAACCTCCGGTATGCCACCTGCTTTTTGCGCTACCACAGCCACCAGCCCCTGCGTGAGTGCGTATGACTGATCAATGCAGGCGCCTTCAGTACTGCAGAAGAGTTCTCGGTTTATACCTGTGTGAATATCGATGTGGGTATATTGAACATCTTTACTAACGCCGCGCATATCTCTAGATGCTTTTGTGCAAAGAGTGAGGACGTCTTTCAGTGGTACACTCCTAGGGTCTTCATCAAAAATGGCATCAATTGTATCGTTATAGCTATCGATTTTGGCAAGATTTACGGCAGTTAGTGAGGGGGCAAAGGGTTTAAACTCAGCCTTTTTATTTGCATTTGCAAGGGCTCTTGTATATGCCCTGTTTATTCCTGAAGTGAGTATTTTACTAATACTTCTTGGGCTAGATTCATTCTCTCCGATGGGTTGGCCATAATATCCCCATGCACCCATCTCGCCCGCTATCACCCTCGTCCCAAAGGAAATTAAGCAATCTTCGCCCATACCCTTTGCCTTACCATTCTCGGCGTTGGCATATTTTATCGTATTTGTCCCAAGCCTGATATCGGCGTATTTACAACTCTTCAGTGAAGACGTTTGTTGAATAACCTTGAGAACAGTTTCTTTTAATCCTTCTATAAGATTGATTTTTTTACTGCTTGCGATAGCAATTCTCCCCGATTTTAAGAATGGAGACTTCAATATTGCAAAGAACAGGAATTCCTATAATGCATTTTTTCTGAATTACTGCAGAGATAACGAATTTATAGACTTAGAGACTTCGTCCATCTGTGTCACCAACTTCATGCTTCCTTCTACGGCTGCATTAAAGCGCTGGCTCATCAGGTTTACTACCGTGCGTAAAAGGTCGGGCATCTTCTCAATTTCTTTTTCGAAAATCTTGGGATCAATCATTCTTTGTTTAATGTTTAATATTTCATGTAAACAATTGGTTAAACGGCTATACACATCATTAAGGTAAAAAAGATCATGGGTCATCTTGTCGAGTTTAACACGAACATCTTTAGGAAGTTTATCGAGCGCCTCTATAAAAGCGTCTTTAGAGATCATTCCCACTTTTACGTCGCCGTCCGCTGTTACCGTGGCAGTTCTTTTGGTCATCCCAAAGAAACTCATCTCCCCGAAGATATCCCCCTTTTTTAATGTGCCAATTTGTACTTGTTTGTTATTAATAGTTTTCCATACCTTGGCTTTGCCTGATTGTAAAGTGTAAACATAATAAGCCCATGTGCCTTCTTCTACAATAACATTACCGTCCTTTATCTCCTCAGTCCTGATGATAAACGGATCCATGTCGCCTCCTTTCTAAAGTTTATGAATTTATGCAGCCTTATGGTTACCAAAATCATAAAAATGAAAGTATCCATTTAACAAAAGATTGTTAGCTTTTTCCATAAAAATTTATGCGTTGCAGACGAAGTTGACCGCATGCGGAGTTGATATTATCGCCCTTTTTCTTTCGGACAGTGACGATAATGCCGTGTTTTTCCAAAGTCTTACAAAACATTTCAATCGTTTCTTGGGATGGAGGTTTTAAATCAAATTCTTCGACAGGGTTGAGGGGGAGTATATTGATATTGCATTGAATACCTTTAAGTAGCTTTGCTAGATTCTCAGCGTCTTGTTTGGATGCATTGATGCCATCGATCAGGATATATTCAAAACTGATATCCCTTCTGGTAACTTCAAAGTACTCTTTGGCTGCGGCAATAATATTTTTAATGCCTACTTTTTTGTTTGATGGTATTATCTTTGATCGTGTAATATCATTAGGCGCATGAAGAGATATCGCAAGATTTATCTGGATTCCTTCTTGCGCCAATCGGTGCATACCGTCTATAATTCCGACCGTTGAGATGGTGATGTGTCGTGCACCAATCCCCAATCCCCATTCGGCATTCATAATCCTGATAGCCTTAACGACGTTATCGTAATTTGCAAGTGGTTCGCCAATACCCATAAAGACAATATTGGTGAGGCGTTCATCAGATGGAAGATGATTTTTGACGTGAAGGGCTTGTTCAACAATTTCACCTACAGTAAGATTTCTTTCAAGACCAAGGAGACCGCTTGCACAAAACCGGCAAGCCATTGTACAGCCTACCTGTGTGGAGACACACACAGTAATCCTTTTACCTTTCCTCAACAGGACACATTCGATCACGTTCTCATCAGGTAAATGAACGAGAAATTTTTCAGTACCATCTGCAGTTGGTGTAATGGTGTCGACTTTGGTTTGGAAGACCTGATACTTTTCTTCAAGCTGTTTGCGAAAATTCTTGGGCAGATTAGACATCTCGTCAAATGTTGTTGCTCCTTTGTCATAAACCCAGGAAAGTATTTGTTTTGCCCTGTAGGAAGGCTCACCTATGGAGGT
>JAGWZR010000129.1 GCA_018968795.1 Planctomycetota bacterium
TCTGTCTTGTAAAGTAACGCCCCCGTTGTTTCAAGTTTTCTCGTTATAGAAACGTTTCCCTCTTTAATATTCTGTCCGGCAAATTCACCTGCTTCATTAGTAAAAACACCTGTGGCATCAACGGGACTCAACATAGGAAGGTGATATTTGATGCCTGTAAGATAATCCTCCTGTCCATGACCCGGCGCTGTGTGGACGCATCCCGTGCCATCTGAAAGTGTCACATAATTCGCTAATACAACAGAACTTGTTCTCTCAATAAAGGCATGTCTGTACTTTATACCTTCCAAGGAACGCCCCATTACCTTGCCAAGACGCTCATAATTCTTCATACCCAGATTGGACATAACAGCGTCCACAAGTTTATCTGCAATTACTGTTATTTCCTTTTTTTGGGTTTTCGTATTGCAATAACGAATTGCGGTATATTCATACTCAGGATGAACTGCAATCGCAAGGTTTGCAGGTAGCGTCCACGGAGTAGTTGTCCATATCATAATGTAAGAATTATCACCGCTAACACCCTTGAATACCTGCCCTATGCCTTCATCCAATTTAAAATTCACATATATGGAGGGGCTTGTTTCATTATTGTATTCAAGTTCTGCCTCTGCAAGGGCCGTCCGGCAGCACATGCACCAGTGAATAGGCTTTAAACTCCTGTATACATAACCCTTTTCAACCAATTTCCCAAAAACTTCAATGATGCCAGCTTCGTATTGAGGATTAAACGTCAGATACGGATGCTCCCAGTCGCCAATAACGCCTAAAGCCTTAAACTGAGACTTTTGCAGTTTGACAAATTTCTCTGCATACTTTTTGCATTTTTTCCTTATTTCCTGTTTAGACAAATTTTTAATTTCTTCGCCAATCTCCAGCATAACGCGGTGTTCAATCGGCAGGCCGTGACAATCCCAGCCTGGCACATAAGGTGCATCGTACCCCTTCATCGTGTAAAAGCGCACAATAAAGTCTTTTAATATTTTATTCAGGCCTGTCCCGATGTGTAATTCTCCCGTAGGATACGGTGGGCCGTCATGCAGGATGTATTTTTCTCTCCCTTTACGCGCGTTACGTATTTGCTCATACAATTGTTCTTTTTCCCACTTTGACTGGATTTCCGGCTCTTTCCTAAACAGATCAGCCTTCATGGGAAATTGGGTTGTTGGCAGATTGAGTGTCTTTTTGTAGTCCATACCGATAAGCAATTTCCTTAGTGTTGAAGATTCAGCAAGGATCTTATATCCTCAGGAGTTAATCCTTCGATCATTAATCTCTTGTCTCGTGAGAATTCACCGGAAATAATATGAATAGAAGATTTACGAATGTGGAGTGTATTTGCTAACAGTTCTGTTACGGCATTGTTTGCCTTGCCTTTTTCAGGCGCTACGGTAACGGCTAATTTTAGACGTCCCCCGTATTCACCTACAATGCGATTTTTGCTTGAGCCAGGCTGGGTTCGGATGGATAGAATAACGCCTGCATTTGTAGGAACGACATCAAGCATGCTAGTAAACTATTGAAAATTCGTTGAATTCGTCTGTGTATTTTTCCCAGCACACATCTATACGCGTAACGAAAGCGCCATCGGGTCCTTTTCTGCACCAGTTCACAACTTTATCAACTGCATCCTTTTCACCTTCAAATACGGCCTCGACACCACCATCTTTGCAATTCTTTACCCATCCCTTAATGCCACAGGATTGAGCCTTGTCTCTCGTTGAAGCGCGAAAAAACACACCCTGAACCACACCATAGACATAAACATGTGCCCTTGATATTGACATGTTTATTTCTTCTTATTGGTACTTCCATATCAAGGGCTATTTAGACCCATAAATATGTTCACTGTCGGCAGCAGAAGGTAGAGAGCTTAAGCCCATAAAAGTAAAGTTTACTATTCCAAAGGCAACGAGCAACCAGCACGCCAAGATAACAGAAGCCTTTGATTTATTAATGTTCATCTTGGGTAAAACAAGAGGCGTGTGTAAATAAACTAAATATGCAAGCCATGTAATTAAAGACCATGTCTCTTTTGGATCCCATGACCAATAATCGCCCCACGCCTTTTTTGCCCAAACCGCACCAGTAATCATACCCAGCGTGAGGAAGGGAAACCCAAATGCTACTATTTTATAACTTAACTTATCAAAATTTCGCGGTAATATTTCTTTTCCTTCTTCAGCCTCTTTACCTTCCTTACCTTTCTTGGCAAAGGGTTTAACCACTAAAAATATAATACTCGTAACAAATGAAATACCAAAAGCGGCATATCCAAGCATGTAGGTAACGACATGAACCAACATCCAGTTGCTCTTTAACGCCGGCATAATAGGTCTTATGGTATCATCCTGAAGCGTTGCATAGAGTAATATCAACATCGATAGAACAGCAGCCAACGCCCCTACAACCCTAAAATTATAAGCAAATTCAAATATGATGTATATGAAGGCAGTACAACATGCATAAAACACTAGAGACTCATACAAATTAGAAAAAGGCGGATGTCCGGCTTCTATGGAACGTTTTGCGACCATCGCCAGATTCAAACAAAATGCCAATATGAGTAACCCAAGGGAAGCCCATCTTGTGCCAGCAGATCGCCAGATTTCTCTTGCTATATAGGCAATGGATGCTAGTACATATACGATCAAAGTAATATTAATTATACTCATTGTATTATTCCTCCACCTCTTTTTTTGTTTTTTTCCGTAGAAATGGCTTTATGTAAAATATGAATACAACGCCAAAACACAGGGCGCCAAAACCTGAGTAAACTACAGGAATGCCCGGATCCTTAACAATTTGTAAACCAGAGAAATTTCCAGCCTCTGGATCGTAACTTGACTGATAGATAACGTATCCCTTATGCGTCAACGGATCATTTACTTTAATGGACTTCTCTGCGACCGTCTGACCATTTTCCTCAATTCGTATTTTACTAATAAAATGTTTGATTGATTCACCCGTAGATTCATAAACGAGCGCAAAATTGTTATCAGGATACCAAGTAGCATACTGATTGCTGGATAACAACCAATCTTTAATCTTTCCGCTTGGTCCTTCAACTTCAACAAAGACGGCAGGCATTCCTACCTGATCTGATTTTTTTACAACCTCTTTTTTGAAATCAAAAGATGGGAAATAATTAGATACCATGACTTGGTTGCCCGTATCAGGAATCGTGTACTTCTTTTCCAATTCCCAGGGTACTGTTTCAGCAATTTGTTTATCCTTTATATAAACGAGTACCTGTTTCTCCTGCGGAGTTTGATAAATCCTTACCGTATTTTTTGCCATATAGGTACCGGCAATCCCACTGCAGGTTATTTTTAAATTTTTATACTTCGCTGGGTGCATTTTATCCCAATCGGGAAATTTTTCAAATACCCAACGGCTTTCCGTACCCTCTGGACCAGTGATTTCTACTTGAATCGCAGGATTATCCGGTGGCTGCTCGCCAATAGGCCGTCTATCCCCATAGTTAAGCACATATTGCAACATCTTTACTGTATAGTCAGTCCCTTCGGGTTTAAAGACTTTATTTAAATCCAAAGGATAGTCTTGAGATGTTTCCTTGCCAGACATCGCAACGGATAGCTTTGCATTAGCAGTACCAATGGAATTAATGGCTTTGTCTAACTCTTGCTGGGAAGGAACCCAGATATATTCTATGCGTAGGTTTTGCTTTTTATCCTCATAAGAGTTGCGGTCGTAGGCCAATAACCACCCTTCAGCCGTAGCCTTATCAGAACCAAATAGTTTCACAAAAATGGCAGGATTATCAGATTTGTCTGAGGTATTTATAGGCTCTTGCTTTAATTCTGCATCTGGAATATAGTCCTTAATGGTTACTCTATAATCTGACCCGGGAACACGATACTTTTTTCCAACCTTTGTATCTAATGGTTTCTGTTGGTCTTTACTCTTAATATAAGATACGAGCTGAAATTTTGGCTCATTCTTTTCTAATATAAAATCATCTAAAGCAATAAAAAATGGTAAATCCTTCTTAACATAATCCAGTTTCCCCTGGCGATTAATCTCTTGCGTGAGAAAATAATTTACTGCTTTTCCCTTATAAATATTTACACCGCCTTTTATACCAAGTTGTAGTTTTACTACGCCTCCTGTTAGAATTAAAACAATGCTGATATGGGTAAGAATAAAGCCTGTTTGCAGGAATGTATTCCTCCATCTTTTAATCGTACAACAAATAAGATTGGCACAAAGTAAGACTAAAAGAAATGCAAACCAATAGGAGTGAAAGACGTTATCAAGCTGGATTATCCGGAAAAAAGTCGCTAGCCCATACCCATATTTTGCAGTATATGCATCTAACGTTTTTTCTTGTAAGATTACCGTCCCTAAAATGCATGCCACAACCAGAACCAAAATAATTACTACTGCTAATTTGACAGAACAAAAGAATTGCCAAACTTTATTGGAGTCCTTTTGTAGCTGTTGATTCGTCTGCGCTAGATTGATTTGAGACTGATTTAATTTTACATTTTTCATAGCGCTAAAACTTAAATGAAACAAAAACCTATCAATAAAACATTACCAAAAATCTCATGAATAAGTTAACAAAAACACACCTTGAATCAACTTAAGACATTGAAGTGATTGGGCAGGAGTTTGTTTTGAAACTTGGTTTGCGAATTGTGGACAAATAAATTATGGGTATCTTTTAACTTTAAAACAAATACAATTTTTAAACCAATATTTCTTCAGATAATCAAAATATTTGAGAAGAAATTATTTTCAGAAACAACTACTTTTCTTCACTCTCTTCTGCTGCTTCCGGCGTTTCAGTCGCTGCAGGTGCCGTTTCTGCTGATACCTCTGCAGATTGCTCTACCGCTTCAGGTTCTTGTTCGGTATTGAGCGAAGTTTCCCTAGGAGGCAATGAAGCTACGGCAGTTACTATTAAAAATTCTACCCTCCTATTTTCCTTCTTTCCTGCTGTTGTGCTATTAGTTGCTATTGGACGATTAGGTCCGAACCCGGCAACATGCATCCTTCCTTCGGCGACATTTTCACTCTTTGTTAAAAAATGGAATACACTTAACGCACGCGCTGCAGACAAATGATGGTTAGAATCCCACAGGTGTTTAGTCCTTATAATGGGATCAGAATCTGTATGACCATCAACTCTGAGAGATGTAGACGCATTTTCTTTCAGGAATTCTGCCATCTTCTTTAGCGCCTTTTCTCCACTTGGCTTTATAGTAGCCATACCTGAATCAAATAATACCTTCTCTGGGAAAAGGAGGACAGGACCTTCTATAGTATCTCTAACTGTAACTCCCTCACCAATTGATTTGGCAAGCTTTCTGAGCTTGTTCATTTCCTCTTCGTTTGATTTTAATCTATCTGATACAGAAGAAAGCTGTTTCTTAAGTCTCGCAAGCTCTTCAGATTGGTCCCTTATCGTAATTGCCTGCCTTCTATTTAAATTTCTCAGCTCACTTAGTTCAGCGCAACCCGACATTCCTACAAAGGCTACTAAAAGGAAAAACTTCATATATTTGTTTTTAGACATGTTTTTTCCCCTCCCGCTGGTGAGGCGGAGCAAAGTTCTAATGCCGTTATAAAACTGTTTACGTATCATAATCATAATGGAGTACAACTATAACATTTAACATATTTATTTTCAAGCGTTTTTTCCAACGAATTTTATTTTTAAAATTATTCAATGTCATTTGTAAACCTTATCGGGATTAAATATCTTATCCTCTACGATTTGAATACTATCCGTTCTTGGCATATATTCCCGATAAAAGCACGTCTTATAACCAGCATGGCATGCGGCTACATGTTGTTCTACTACGAAAACAAGGGAATTCCCTTCGCAATCGAAAAACACCCTTTTTACAACTTGGATATGCCCCGAAGTCTCTCCCTTAATCATCAACCGATTTTGAGAACGCCGGAATACATGAATCTTACCCGTTTCAATCGTCTTTATAACAGCGTCCTTATTCATGTAACACAAAGTAAGCACCTTCCCATCAAGTACATCTACAACTACCGATGGGATAAGCCCTTTTTCATTGAAATGTAATTTTTCCAATAACTGCATTATAGTATCTCCTTTTCAAATGGCCTTCGGCGACTTTTTACGCCACTAAGACACAAAGCCACAAAGAAAAATCTTGGTGTCTTAGTGACTTTGTGGCAACTTGGATAAGTAGTGAGTCACATCTTATAAATATTGGTATTTATTGTTTTGGATATTATAATATTTTTTTAATTATCTTTCACTTTACATTTTTCCCTGAAGGGGCATCTCATGGCAAGACCTTTACATCATGTAAGGATCTTGGTGCGTTTTTCGATGGTATATCAGGTGCGGCAATTACCATGAAATATAACCAAATGAATGCTGACTGACGCGGAATAAAAAACTGAGTGATAAGATAGCAAATTTGAAGAAGCAATTACTTAATATTTAACAGGTTGTCCGAGAATACGAGCAATAATTTTATTGATACAATATATTGTGTTTGATATGCCTTGTAGG
>JAGWZR010000130.1 GCA_018968795.1 Planctomycetota bacterium
AAGAAATTGCAGAAGATTTGTTTCAATTAGGCTATCCTTCCCCTGAAATAGGGTAATGTTGCCTCCATTTTTATGAAAGAAAAGATAAGTTAAATGGATGATACGGCAAATAATCTCCTTCACAAGCCGGTAATGGTTGAGGAAGTATTAGATTATTTGAATCTGCAGTCGGGACAAATTGTTTTGGATTGCACTGTGGGAAGCGGCGGGCATACAAGCAAGATAATGAATAGAATCAAACCCAGTGGATTTTTAATTGGTATCGACAAGGACTTGGAAATATTACAAATGGCAAAGCAATATCTATCAAAAATAGAATGCCCTTTTAAGCTTTACCATGCAGATTATTCTGACATAGACGAGGTGCTTCGGCAAGCAGGGGTAGAGAAGGTAAACGGAGTGGTGCTTGATTTAGGGGTTTCTTCTTTACAGCTTGATCGGGCAGAGCGTGGGTTCAGCTTTACAAAAGAAGGGCCGCTCGATATGAGAATGAACCGGGCATACGGTGTTACAGCAAAAGATTTAATCAAAAAACTTTCTGAGCGGGAGTTAGAAGAATTATTGAAGAAATATGGAGAAGAGCGATGGTCAAGAAGAATTGCAAGGGCTGTACTAAAAGAAGAGAGAAAGGTAGGTATTACTTCAACAAGGCAATTGGCTGTTTTAATTGAAAGATCTGTTCCAAGAGGTAAAAGTAAAATTCACCCCGCAACAAGGGTATTCCAGGCATTGAGAATTGTTGTGAATAGAGAGCTAAAAAGTTTAGAGGTATTTTTGAATAAAATACATGATTATATGATGATTGGCGCTCGTATTGTAATTATAAGTTTTCATTCTCTTGAGGATAGGATTGTAAAAAATAAATTTATAGAAAGAGCAAATCAGAGCGTATTCAAGATACTTACAAAAAAGCCTATAAGGCCAGGCGATGCTGAAATGAAAGAAAATATTAGGTGCAGAAGCGCAAAACTCAGAGTTGCAGAAAGGATTTAAATGGTCGTGTCAAGAATATTGTTAGTGTTTACTATAGCGATTTCGTTGGCAATGTTTGTGGTATATGAAAAAAATAAGATGATTGAAATAGGTTACCAAGTGGCTAAGGCACAGAAGACTTGTGCCGAATTATCAGAGAAGAATAGAAAATTGAGACATCATGTTGACAGGCTAAAAGCGCCTGAAATCATTGCCCTTAAGGTACAATCACTAAAGTTGCCTCTTGTTCTTCAAGAAGAATCGGCAGAAATCTTGGTGGCTAATCAAATAAAGGGCAAAGAAAACATGATGAAATCTGTAAAAACAAGTCTGAATAAAAATTTGTATACTCAAAAAGATTTTAAGCCGATATTTTAAATTATAGGTTGCCTAAATTTTGAGAATAACGGTGAGTAATTGAAAAATTCTCAGGATTTAGGCTAGAGGTTGCTTGATGACGGATGCTCCTGATTTACCTTTTTATGTTAGAAAGTGTCTTGTAGTAATGTTTCTGTTGCGCCCTCCTCCCGAACGCTTTCGGGGTAAGTGTTGCTTTTTATCTCGAAAGCGTTCGTAAATTAATCTTACGTGGTCAATTTTTGAATTGGCTAAGATGCTACCTTTAAAAAAACATAAATTTTTTGCTAATGTTATCGGTGTTTTTCTTATTATTGGGTATATTGCGCTAGCCGTTTATTTAGGGCGCATTCAGTTGTTTGATCATGATAAATATATTAAACTTGCTAAGGTACAACAATGTAAAAAGATTGAGTTGCCTGCGAGAAGGGGTTCAATCTTAGATCGGAACGGGAGCAAGCTCGCAGAATCTTTACAAGTGGGTTCTGTTTATGTAGACCCTGCTGAAATTAACGACATCTCTAGCGTAGCATATCATCTAGGTAAAATTTTAAAACTTAGCCCGCCAAAGTTGGTCAAACTGCTTAGCAAAGACAAGCGATTTGTTTGGATTAAACGAAAAATTAGTGATGAAGAAGAACTTGGCGCACTTGCAAAATTGTCCTTAAAAGGTGTTTATGTTAAACAGGAATATCACCGGTTTTATCCTAATGAAGAGTTAGCGTGTCATGTTCTTGGATTTACCAATATTGATGAGAGAGGCCTGGAAGGCGTTGAGTTAGTATTTGATGATGTATTAGCTGGGAAACCGGGGTACAAATTTATCACTCGGGATGCCCTTCAACGCCAAATAATCACAGCGGATGCAGAGGTGCAATTACCTATTCACGGGAATGACGTTCAGTTGACGATTGACGCAAATATTCAGCGTTTTGCTGAAGAAGAATTGAAGATTGCTTGTGAAAAATGGATGCCAATTTCTGCAACGGCGATTGTGATGGATCCAATAACAGATGAAGTATTGGCGATGGCTAATTATCCAATGTACGATCCCAATTATTTTAAAAAATATCCTCCAAATACAAGAAGAAATCTGGCTATTACCGATTGTTATGAGCCGGGTTCCTTAATGAAGCCTATTGTAATTTCGGGTATATTTGAACAAGGACTAGTAAAACCCGATGACGTATTTTTTTGCAATAATGGTATTTGTGAAATAGAAGGCAGGATTCTCCATGATACCCACGGAGGATATGGCAAGCTGAGTGTCTCTGAGATTGTTGCTTATTCAAGTAATATAGGGATGGCCAAGTTAGGTATGCTTATGGGAAACGAAAAGATGTACAAACATCTTAAGCAATTTAAGTTTGGAGAAAAAACAGGAATTGAATTACCCGGAGAAATAGGGGGTATCTTTCGACCTTTAAGACAGTGGTCAAAAAAATATTCCCTGGTATCCATTTCAATAGGACATGAGATTGCGGTTACACCGTTACAGTTTATTACAGCCTTTTGCAGCATTCCTAACGGAGGGCTGTTGAGCAAACCGAAGATTGTAAAATCGACGGTAAATGACGAAAATAAAATAACAGAAGAATCTCCGTGCCCTCAATTGGTTAAGCGTGTAATGAGTTCAAATGTTGCGCGCAATATAATGAATCCCATTTTGATGAAAGTTGTTACGGAGGGCACAGGGAAAAATGCAAGCCTATTGGAATATGATGTCGCTGGGAAGACAGGGACATCGCAGAAAGCGTATAGTGACGGGGGGAAATATTCCCATGAAAAATATGTTGGCTCTTTTATTGCTTATGCCCCTGCAGAACGCCCCCGCATTTGTGTGCTGGTAATGATTAACGAACCTCGTAATGGCGCATACTACGGCGGTACCGTTGCAGCTCCTGTTGTGCGAGAAATTATCAAACGGTCGTTGCTTTATCTTGGATTAGAACCAGCAAGGTTTCAAATCGCAATGAAATAGCTGGATAGAAGTTGGGAAGGAGGTGATCGGTGGTTTTTATGGCCTTGAAAAAATATAAAACGATGTGATAAAGTATTTTAACTTTTTTATGGGTATTATTTGGAAAGAGGAAAGATATGACACATAAAGAAATTGAAAGGCAAAATTTCATTTTATGGTATGGTCTTTATGCAACTGAAAAGGAGTTAGCAGTTGCTAGAACGAGTAATAAAGAAGCGCTGGATAGGCTTTTAAGGGAATACGCTGAGGAAGTCGACAAAATTGACAAATCAAAACGTTTGTATGAATGGGTTGTCCAATCAAAGAGTGTACGGACACAAGGTTCTGATGCAACATTGAGAATAGATTACCTTTGCCAGCAAAGAAACAGTAACGTTTTGGAGAATGTACAATAAACAGACTATGAAATTAAGTGAAATCTGCTCTTGTTTAAAAGAACACAAATCTTACAACTTTGTAGAAAAAGAAGTATGTGGTGTTACCCATGACTCTCGCAAAGTAAAGTCGGGTTGTGTGTTTGTTGCCATTAAAGGCCATAAACTAGACGGGCATGATTTTATTGTATCTGCAATAGAGAAAGGGGCCATTGCCCTTGTGGTGGAAAAAAAGATTGAAGTGGTCTCGCAAATACCGCAAATTATTGTAACTAATACACGTCAGGCATTGGCGTTTATAAGCAACCTTTTTTATGGAAAGCCGTCCTCCAAAATTACTGTAATTGGTATTACAGGGACAAATGGTAAAACGACTACTTCGTATCTTATAAAGTCAATTATTGAAGCCTCTGGCAGTAAATCAGGATTGATCGGTACAATCCAATATCAAATAGGCAATAGGGTAATACCCGCACAAGAAACTACCCCAGAATCTGTCGAAATACAGAGTTATTTATCTGAAATGCTTAAATCTTGCATGAAATATGCAGTAATCGAAGCGTCCTCTCATGCCCTCTCACAACATCGATTAGAGGGAATTCATTTTAGTTCTGCAGTCTTTACGAATTTATCTACTGAGCACCTCGATTATCATGAAAATATAAAGAATTACAGGGCAGAGAAGCTTAAATTGATAAAAGGGTTAGACAAAGAAGCATTTGCAATACTCAATGCAGATCATAACACGAGCAAACATTTCGCTGATTATACGGAGGCAAAGGTATTTTGGTATGGTATTAGAAGAAAGCATGCGGATGTTACGGCAGAAATTATAGATATAAGCGCTGATGCAACGAAATTTTTACTTAATTCCCCGTGGGGTAAAGAAATTATTAATTTAAAGTTAATAGGGAAACATAATGTTTATAATGCGTTGGCTGCAGCTACGAATGGATTGGCGTTGGGTTTTAAAATAGAAACGGTGAAAAAAGGTATTGAGTCTTTAAGTGTGGTGCCGGGTAGATTGGAAAGGATTGACTATGGACAGGATTTTTATGTCTATATTGATTTTGCCCATACGCATCAGGCATTGCAAGTTATTTTGAGTACTATCCGGCAAATAACAGCAGGGCGGATTATCTTAGTTTTTGGATGTGGTGGGAATAGAGATAGGAATAAGAGACCAAAGATGGGACATATTGCAGGAAAATATTCGGATCTTTCTTGGATAACAAGCGATAATCCCCGTTCAGAGGACCCCCGTGATATTATCTATGAAATCCAAAAAGGGATGAGTAAGGAGGCTTGCTTCCGAGTACAGGTTGATAGAAGGATTGCGATAGAAGATGCCCTTTTGGAAGCAAAACGAGGCGATGTTGTGATTATTGCAGGAAAGGGTCACGAACAATATCAGATAACAAAAGATACCATAATCCCCTTTGACGATCGTGAGGTTGTAAGGCAAGTTTTGCAAAGTAATTTGGTATCGCATTTTTAAAAGGTAATTGAATGGAAGCGCTATCCTTTGGTGAAATTGTAAAAGCAGTATCCGGTAAAATCTCACATGCCGATGAGAACGTAAAGATAAAGGCCGTCTCCACAGATAGCCGAAATATTCATCAAGGGGATTTATTTTTTGCAATCGAAGGAGAGCGTTTTGATGGCCATCAATTCGTTACACAGGCAATGCATAATGGAGCGGTGGGAGCAGTTGTCTCAAGAGAAATTGAATTTGACGCGGGGTATAAGAATTTTTCGATAATTCGAGTAGAGAACACTGTTACGGCATTGGGTGATTTAGCAAGGTATTACCGCCAAAAATTACATACAAAAATTATTGGTATTACAGGAAGCAACGGCAAGACCACAACGAAAGAAATGGCGCATCATTTATTATCTCGTTTTGGTCCAGTAGTAAAATCACAAAAAAGCTTTAACAATTTTATCGGTGTGCCGCTAACGATATTTGATATAGAAAACAATCATCAATACGGCGTACTTGAGATGGGTACAAACGCTCCTGGGGAGATTCGCCGTTTGTCCGAGATTGGCGTTCCTGATGTTGCAGTGATTGTCAGCGTTTCAAAAACGCATTTGGAAGGTCTTGGAAATATTGAAGGAGTCGCATCGGCAAAAGGAGAGATATTAGAAAACCTCCGCAAGGGCGGGGTATTTGTGTATAATGCTGATAACCCCTGGTGTGTTAAAATTGCAGGTGGATTTAAAGGGAAGAAGGTGGGCTTTGGTTTTGATCCTCACGCACATATAAGATGTACAAATGTAGAGAAAAAAGATACAGGATATGCTTTTGTAATTAATGAATATTTAGAAATTTATATTCCAATTTCTGGATATCATAATATCAACAACTGTTTAGCATCTTTTGCGATTTGCCATGCGCTGGGTCACGACATCTCTAATTTAAAAGATGCCTTTTCTTCTTTTAAACTACCTCCTATGCGGATTGAACAGCAGCGTATAGGAAACATTACGGTTATTAACGATGCTTATAATGCAAACCCTGAGTCGGTGCGCGCGGCTTTACAGTATTTTAATGAGATTGATTCGGTAGGGAGAAAAGTTTTTATTTGCGGAGACATGTTGGAATTAGGAAAGGAGTCTCCTCAGCTACACAGAGAAATTGGAGAAACGATAGCGCACCTCAATATTGATTTATTATGGACTGTTGGAGAACACGCATCCGAAATTGCAAAGGGTGCAAAATCATCAGGTATGTCTGAAGGACGGGTTGTCAGTTTCAAGGATGTTGCGGACATCACAGCGCCTGAAATAAGTGAACTTAAAGAAAATGA
>JAGWZR010000131.1 GCA_018968795.1 Planctomycetota bacterium
AAACCTTATTAGGAAAATAAAATGGATACATTTGAATACAAAATTGACCGTGACCTAAACGATGCAGCTCACGAAAACTATACGAACGAGGAGTACGTTAACGAGGGGGAATCTGCCGAAGAAAAGGTAAATTATAAGGATTATGACCCTGTTCGTCTCTACTTGAAAGAGATGTCAACCTTGCCGTTGTTATCTCGCGAGGAAGAGCTATATCTCTCGAAAAAGATACGAATCATGAGCAGGTTACTTCATAGGAGGGTTTTAGGGTTTGACTATGCGATGGAAAATTACGTGCGGGGTTTAGAGGGGGTGGATAGCGAATCTGATCTTATTCAATTTATTGAGACAATGGTAAAAAAAGACAGACGTAAAGACGAAATGGTTGAGCAAATCCATACCATTGCAAAAAAATTAAGAGACATTCTTGAAAATAATTTAAAAGACTACGAAAAGATCAGCAAGAAAAGTGTTCCTGCCAGCGTAAAAACGAGAGTCTTGAGAACGATATCGTCTAGAAAAAGGAGGGTAATCAGAGACCTTGAAGCCGTACATCTTCGTACGGAAACCCTGTTACCTGTCATGAGGCGATTTTTGGGAGTTTTGTCTGAGGTAGTGACGTTTGAAAAACAGTATAAAAGCTCTTCTCGCAAAAGGGAATTCTTCAAAAAACTTTCACACAATCTCAACGAAGAGAAATCCTTGTTAACGATCCCAGTTGAAGAGGCAAAGAAAGCTATCGACAGAATTAATGCTACTTACCATGAATATGAGTCCGCTAGGAAGCAATTTTCTGAAGGTAATCTGAGGTTAGTGGTCAGCATCGCAAAAAAGTACAGAAGGCGCGGCATGGCCTTTCACGATCTTATTCAAGAAGGGAACACAGGCCTCATGCGGGCTATTGACAAATACGATTACCGTATGGGTTTTAAATTCAGCACGTATGCAACCTGGTGGATTAAGCAGGCGATTATCAGAGCAATAGATGACAAGGTAAGGACGGTGCGCATCCCGGTACATATGACCGATGTGGTCAATAAGACATCACAGGTCTTGAAGACCGTTCACAAAGACGTTGATAAGAAACTTCGTATAGGAACAATTGCAAAAGAGGCAAAAATCTCTATTTCTGAGGTCTACCGGGTATATCGAATCGCATCGCAACCTATATCATTAGAAAATCCGATTAGTGATGGCGGTGAGACGGTATTTCAGGATTTTATTCAGGAAAAAAAATGCGAATCGCCAGTCTTTTCGGTCCAACAATCTTTGTTAAAAGAACAGTTGCAAAATGTGCTAAACACTTTGAGCCATCGCGAACGGGAGGTAATTAAACTCCGCTTCGGCATTGGTGATGGACATACTCATACGTTAGAAGAGATTGGGGAACGATTTAATATAACGCGAGAACGGATACGACAAATCGAGAGTATTGCTATTCGTAAACTTCAACATCCACTGCGCAGCAGGAAATTGGAGGGATTTCTCGAAGGTGTAATGACAAATTAAATACAAATTCTAGGGAAACGTTTTATAAGAGGCTTCACTGTCATGTGAAGCCTCTTTTTTTAGGCATATTACACTTTAAAGTTATTTTAAATTAGTCTACCCGCGGCATAGAGTTTTTTGGGTAGCCGCAGACCTCAGCCTGAGAAAGTGGCGCAACTTAAAGGTTACGGCTACCAGTTTGAAATTCCTAATCATAAATGTAATGTTTTCCCGGCATGTTTTCCGTACGTGTTCGTAATAGGTTTTATTCAATATCGAGTTCTGCTATCGAAGATGTTTTTCTCGATACGGTATTCGCTAGCCGTTTTTTAAGCATGATTTTGTCAACCTCTTCTTGACTCATTGGTGTAATCTCCATGATTCTTGCAGGAAGATCATTTTTGGCTGGTTTTACAGAAATTTTTGCAGAAGGTAAAACATGGGATTTCCCATACCTCGCAGTGAGGCGCGCCGCACTTTGAATCTTTTCTTCGGTGATTTCACCACGTATGAGGGTAAGAGGGCCTGGCATGTCGACCAGGGTTAACAAAAAATCTCCCTCTCGCGAAAGCGATTCAATCCTGCCATTATCCTCCTCATTCCTACCAACGACAATTTTTGTTTGTGGATCGAGCCTGAAGTGTCTGCCAACCTTTAACAGATTAACATCATTGACGTCTGCATCGCTGGTATTGACTAAGTCCCGCATACGATGCGCAAATTCTGGATCGGTAAGAAGACACCCGCCTGCAGAGCAAGGGTAATCTTTTATCTGGAACACGTCGGCGAGTTGTATCTGGTTTTTCCTGGAGCGACCCCGAATCTGAAGCAACTGTTCCCTATCCACCAGCCCTAATTTTTCAGGGATAGTGGGCTCCATGTGTTTTGCGCATAAAGGTCTCAAAACGAGTCCTGTGAGATTCGCCTCTTTGTCTATAAGCTTCATGGCTTCTTTTCGCTGAGACATAGGTCTTTGTCCCAACACCTCACCAGTAATAATAAAGTCGGCGCCGATTTCTCTCATATATTCTCCTGCAATGCGAAAGATGTTGATTCGGCAATCGATGCAAGGATTCATATTCTTCCCATATCCGAACTTGGGCTTTTTCACGAGATCTAGAAATCGTTCCGTAGTGTTGATAACCTTAATTGGTATTCCAAATTTCTCCGAGACCTTTACAGCTTCGAGTTTGCAACTCCCATGAGAAGTGCAACGACAAAATACGGTCACAAAATTAAGGGCAATTACCTCAATGCCTTGCTTTTGAATAACACGTATAGCCAGTGTGCTATCGAGACCGCCTGATAATAAAGCCAACGCCTTTGCCAAAATTTAACTCCTTAATATCAATAATTTTGCATAAAATTCTTTAAATTAATTTCAAAATTCTAAACATAATGTATGTGTCTTTCAATAAAAAATTAATTTAAAGAGAGTTCAACTGTTTAACACAAAATCAGGATAGATTTTAAAGGTAGCGGTGAAGTGAGCTGTGTTTACTGATACGAACAATATTCCCAAGGACTCCGTATAATAGTAATGGAATGCACACATGAATTGCATTTCTAGATGATAGGCATGAAGGCTAAATCAAAAGAAGAAAAGCCGTCAATAAAGATTTCTAATCACTTGTGAATTTAAAAGTGGTCGCGAATCCACCCGTCCATCGTAATTCCACTCATGATTACCCTCGCAGAACCTATGAGAGGTGTCCTTTCCCATATCCAATGTCACATAAATTCTTTTCTTGAAATGCCCGATTATATGGTGGACACGCAAATTATATTATCAATGAGTCGTGTCTTGCCAATTCTAACCGCCAGAGTAGCAACGTCACCGCTACTTACCCTCGGTACTTCTTCAAGAGTCTCAGGATTAACCACTGAAACATAATCGATCGTAGCCGACTTACAATTTCTAATAATCTTTTCCATTTCCTGCACAATTTCTTTCGTATTTATAATCCCTGCATTTATCGTTGACTGTGCTTTTGCCAGCGCCTTATATAAGCAAAGAGCGCCTTCCCTTTCTGTTTCGGAGAGATAGGCGTTTCTTGAGCTCAAGGCTAATCCTTCCTTATTCCTTATGGTTGGAAGTACACTTATATTAACATCAAGATTTAAATCGGAAACTATTCTTTTGATAATGACTGTTTGCTGGAAGTCCTTTTGCCCAAAGTAAGCGACATCAGGCTTTACGAGATTAAATAATTTTAGCACAATTACGGCAACACCCCTGAAATGTCCTGGGCGCAATTTACCACACAGCTTGTCTTCAAGGTGTTCAGGAATAACTAGTGTACAAAATCCTTCAGGATACATCTCAGAAGCCTTTGGGTGGAATACAATATCTACCCCCTCTTTTGAAAGCAATTCACAGTCATTATCAAATGTCCTTGGATATTGTCTAAAATCTTCATTCTTGCCAAATTGTAAGGGGTTTACAAAAATACTTACGACTGTCTTATCATTTTCTCCTTTTGCCTTTTTTACTAAACTCAGATGTCCCTCGTGTAACGCTCCCATTGTGGGAACAAAACCAACCGTTAATTGGTTTTCCCTGAAAGATTTTACTCTTTCTCGAATATCTTGTATTGATACAACTACTTCCAAAGGGAAATGCTCCTTATTTTTAAAATTCGATACTACCGGCTAAATGATATAATAAATCGTACGCTGAGAACAAGTGATTTTTACTCTTGCCATAAAAGAAGTCCATTGTTAAGATAAATTTTTATGTATGGCAGAAAGTCTTTACCCACTTTTATAGTGTTTGCAAGGAATGGAATCAATGCCCACAGTTGAAATATTTGAACGACAGAGTACCTTATTAACACTCGAACTGCGGTTACTTACCGTAATTATATTGCTGTATGGCATAAGCTGCATAACGCATATTCTCCAGATAATTGTCAGTATGTTTCGTAGACATTTTATCGTGGGAAATATTGCAACTTATCTCCTTTACGCAGCCGTGGTCGCTCACACAGCTTTAATCATTATCCGCGGTATTGCAGAAGGGAAACCCCCTTTCCAAAGCAAATACGAATGTTTGTCGTGGTTTGCATGGACAAATGTCTTAACTTACATTTATGTTCAGAGAAAATGGCCTCGTGTGCATTTCCCGGGGATTTTTGTTTCCATGCTTTCAATTGCTGCATTATTTATTGCTACGAATAAATACGATCCTGTCGTTACACCTGTCTCGCCGGCGCTTCAAAGTAAATGGTATGAATGGCATGTCATCATCGCCTTTCTTTCTTATGCCGTATTCGTGGTTAGTTGTTCTATGGAATTGGCGTACCTGTTTATAAGGCTTTTCAACGTAATAGAAAATTCGATTATTGTAGCTATCAATAAAGGATTCGATATGCAGATTCGTAAAAAAGATTATTTGGACTATGGCCTTTCTGAGGAAGCTCTAAAACCTTTTCGACAGATGTCTTTTAAGTTAGTGATCGCTGGCTTCCCCCTGCTCACCTTCGGTATTGTTTCCGGAGCGGCGTGGGCAAACGATGCATGGGGGCGATACTGGTCGTGGGATCCTTTTGAGATATTGTCACTGATTACGTGGACGGCCTTTGCCATGTACCTCCATGCTATGGCGCTTCCATCATGGAGAAAGATTGGAGGTTCTGTATTCAACGTCCTCGGTTTTTTCTGTATGCTATTAACTTTTATGGGTTCAGGATGGCTCACGCGGATGTTCGGCCTTTATAGCATGCATGCTTATTAATTCTTTCTCATTCTAAAAGAAACGTCATGAACAGACCTAATGCGCTTTACAGGATATTTTCATCCATAAGGACAGCTATAATCCTATTTATTATCCTTTTGGTCTTTTACCTCATAGGAAGCGTTTTACCTTACAAAGGGGATTACAGTAATATAACCGCAACGGGACCATTACTGAAGATCATCAAAAACCTCGACCTCCTCCACGTGTACTCCGGTCCATGGTTTTTAATCCTTTCTGCGGTATTTTTTGCCAATTTGATTGTCTGTACCTATCATCGGCTTGTATATATTGTAAAAGAAAGAAGTCCTATTCGATTATCGACGGAGTTCTTTTCAAACCAAAGCAATGTTACAAGACTGACATTGAGCGGTGATTTTGATGATATTTCAAGAAGAACAGCATCTTTTTTTCGCAAGCGGTTTTATAGGAAAAGGCCATCTACCGTAGTTGGGAATAATGCATCTGGAAATGTTTTTGTAAATGGTATTTTAAATCCAGCATGGATTTCCTTATTTTACCACTTCTCCATAGGATTAACCCTTATTGGTTGTGCTATAACATTTTTATGGGCATTTGAAGGGGAAGTGACCATATTCCAAGATAAACCATCGGAAGTCCCTCTTGTTTCCAAAGATACTCATTGGCATACCTGCGCTAATTCTATCCGTGGTTGGTTCGGCAAAGCAGAAAAGGAGTGGGTTATCCCTGAGCACAAAAAATTTACACTTTCACTACAAAACTTCGCCATCAAATATACATATAAACCCAAACTGAAAGATTATCCTCGCTCAGGATTTATACCGCGTATGAATAAAATATGGGATATCCATAAATCCCCAGCAACCGAAAACCCTGAAGAGAAGGTATTTTCTCCGTGGCTATTTAAACTAATAGGCAACGTTACAAAAACTTTATTCGCATCCGAGTCTCATAAACTCTCAGTTTTTTCTACCAATGACTCTTTCTTTCCGATAGGTTATACCAGCAACGTAATATTACAAGAACCCGGGCATGCTTCAAAAGAGATTGCCATAGAAGTAAACAGCCCGTTACGCCACAGGGACATGACTTTGTACCAAAGCGCCTATGATTATAAATTTGATCTTTTTGTTAATGGCTCAAAGGTAGACATCGGCGCCGATGGGAAATTCAAGGTTGAAGGGATCGACGGTATCTTTGAAAAAGGGGAGGTTATAAAGGGTACTTTTTATAAAGAAGGCGGTACTACATTTGAGATTAAACCGTTTCTTAGACTCTATTA
>JAGWZR010000132.1 GCA_018968795.1 Planctomycetota bacterium
TTGCTAGACATACAATATATAGTAATTTTGGGTTCTTGACAGAATGGAGGTGATCGAAAAGCAAAATTTTATTCGAGAGGGATGTCATGCGTTTCATATTACAGTGGTAAATATAAAAATAAGGGAATTATGCAATGTGTGTTAAGGTATTTTATAAACAGTAAAAAAGAAAGGGGACACAAAAAAAATGACAGCAGCTACGCTAGAGAGACCTATAACGGCAAAAGAGAGTTGTAAAGAAAAAGGAGATATGCAGATGTTTATTGAGGAAAAATTGAAGCTCTTCGATACGGCAGTTGAGGAACATGAATTTTTAGAGATCGATGGTGATATTGAGGGAAATACGCCACAAGAGCATTACCTGAAAATTATCAATCACAAGTTAGAATGTGCTTTTTCTATCAGCATTGATGCAGTGATTCGACAGGGTTTGGATTGCGTTATAAATGCCCTCGAAACGGGAATTGATACGCGTCTTTATGGAGTTACAAGGATTGTAGGTTATTACAGCCGTGTGCAGAATTGGAATAAGTCAAAAATTGGTGAATTACATGACAGGCATATGGGAAGATATTCAGTACGGTAAACAAAGGTAAATTTATCCTAAGAGCCCCTTTGTAAAGAGCCATTGTGGTGCGGTTGTTTGTACTACAATGGCTCTTTTTTTAGAAGAATTTTTAGAGATGAAAATTTAATTTATACTTGGAACGGGAGTCGGCATTCTAACGGTAAGAACCGGACACGGGGCTTTACGCACAACCTTTTCCACAACGCTGCCTATCATCATGTGAGAGAGTCCCGTTCTGCCGTGTGTGCCAATCACGATAATGTCTGCATTAATCTCGGTGGCAGCATTAATAATCTCATGGAAAGGTATGCCCTTTACCACGATTGTTTCTACTTTTAATACATCGGTAGTTCCCTCTGGTAGGCTTTCTATTAAATCTTCATGAATTTTAGACATATCAGCTTCGTTTAACTTATAAGGACTGAATTTATATATTTCGGTATCATAAAGACGGGAATCTATCACATGCATGAGATATAATTTCGCTTCGTCTTTTAACGCTAAAGAAATAGCATACTTTAAGGCAAGATACGAACACTCGGAATGATCCACAGGACAAAGTATTTTCTTTAATGAAATCATAAGACCTCCTATTAATTTTTTGTATCTAAGCCAATACCGTCAATGGCCGCATCACACGCTGGACATCGTGACTCGATGACGTTGTTTTCAATAATCTGATACCCATATCTCTTGATAATAACTTTTTTGCATGTATAACAGTACGTATTTTCGCCGCCTTCACCGGGTATATTACCTTCATAAACATAACGAAGTCCCGCCTCGAAACCTATTTCCCTGGCCATTCTAAGCGTATCCACCGGTGTTTGCGGCTTATCTATTAGCCTATACTTTGGATAAAAGCGGCTTACATGCCATGGAATTTCAGGACCGACACTCCTTATAAATTCGGCAATCTGTCTCAATTCGTATGCCGAATCATTAATTCCAGGAATAATCAATGTGGTAATTTCTATCCAGATGCCGAGCTCCTTGTAAGAGCGTATACAATCGAGAACTTGTTCTAGTCGTGCGCCGCATAGCTTTTTGTACGTTTCGTCAGAAAAAGTTTTTAAATCTACGTTGGCAGCGTGAAGATAAGGCTTTATTGTCGCAAGTGCTTCACGTGTCGTATACCCATTCGTTACAAACACATTCTTGATGGATTTCTGGGAAGTTATTTTTGCAATTTCGTATGCATACTCAAAAAAAATGGTAGGCTCTGTGTAAGTATAAGCGATGCTCTTACATTGATAATGTAAAGCATCCTCAACGATCTTTTCTGGCGCAACATCTCTACCCGTAATCAATTCCTGGTCTTTTGGCAATTGCGAGATCTCGTAGTTTTGGCAGTTAAGACATCTAAAGTTACATCCTACCGTTGCGACAGAAAAGGCGGTAGAGCCAGGATAAAAGTGGTAAAGAGGTTTCTTTTCGATCGGATCAATGTTGTCTGAAATAAGTTTTCTGTAAACGAGAGAATACAGTATGCCGTCATGGTTCTCCCTAACACGGCATATACCCTTTTTGCCATCCTCAATAACGCAGTGGTGGCGGCAAAGATAGCACCGCACCTTTTTGTTCCCTAGTTTTTCAAAAAACATAGCTTCTTTCATAAGGAATAATCTTACCGTTTTTTGTTTATTCTCGCAAGCGTTTTGTCTTGATCCAAGATTCAATATCAGAAAATTTAGTTGACAAACATAAAAATAACGATATCATAGTATCGATTAATAATTAAAAGATAGTAAAGGTGTAGGTTTTTGATAATTTAATACATTACGATAAAGGCAAACCCTAAGTGATTAGGGGACGCAAAGTAAAAGGGTCTTTAAAACACAATAAAGACAGCCTTACTACCGAACAATGTATGAAAAAAACTTTATAAATTTAAAACGAAAAGACAGCCTTGTAAGCAAAAGTAATCAAAATACTCTTTTGCTGACAAGGCTTTTTTTATATAACCATTTTAAAAGGAGGGCTTAACTTATGAAGTTGAAGAAAAGGAGAAGTGCAGGTTTTACATTAATTGAGCTGCTGGTTGTAATTGCTATTATTGGTATACTTGCCGGTATATTGTTGCCTGCATTAAGTCGTGCACGAGAATCAGCTCGACGAACACAATGTGCCTCAAATCTTAAACAAATTGGTCTGGCTATTAACATGTATGCTAATGACAATGGCGGAAATTTCCCTGGATATACACTCTCATCAACTACAAGCGTTGCTGAATTGAACTCGCTTGGACTGCTTTATCCTGCGTATATTACGGATAGAAAAGTTTTCAGATGTCCAAGCGATGCCGGTGTTACCGAAACCAACAACTTAACTTTAATGGGAAGTAGTACCTGCACTATAGCTACTTGCAGTTATGGTTATGATGATAACCATTGGACTTCCGATGATCCAGGTACGGCCATTGCTGCTGATGCCAGAGGTGCATCTACCACAAACTATTTATCAGATAACCACAATACAAACGGACAAAATGTTCTTTACGCAGATGGCCATGTAGAATGGAAGGGTACACAAACCTGCGGATACTATGAAGGCACTAGTGGTGCGGCTTATCCTGGTTATGATAACATATGGACGCCTCATGGTGGTACTTATGGTGGCTATAATGTTGATAAAGGAACCGATACCGTAATAATGCAATAGTTCAATAAGGCTTTTCTGCCTAAATTAAAAAGGGTAATATTCATAAAAGAATATTACCCTTTTTATTAAGAACCTCATTCATACTACCACTCCGGTAACCTTCCATGTCGATTGTGACATATTTGTAACCGATCTCTTTGAATCTTTTGACGAGTTCTTCACGCTTGCCATTTTGCAAGAGCACAGAGATATCTTCTGGTAATACTTCAATTCGTGCGATGGTGTCGTGATGTCTGACGCGAAATTGTTTTAAACCAATATTTCTCAAATAGCTTTCTGCTGCGGCTACAAGAGTTAATTTCTGTTCGGTAATGGACTCTCCATACGGAAATCGGGAAGACATACAAGCGTAAGATGGCTTATCCCAGTTGGAAAGTTTAAGGTACTTCGATATCTCACGTATGTCCGCCTTTCTTAATCCACTTTCCTTCAAGGGACTACGTACGTTAAGCTCTCTTGCGGCATCGAGTCCTGGTCTGTACTCGCCGGCATCATCAAGACTTGTACCGTCTGCAACACTTTTATACCCCTTCCCCCTTGCAATTTCTTTAAGTTTTCCAAATAGCTCAGATTTACAGAAATAGCATCGATTGGGAGGATTATCGGCAAACCCTTTGATTCCGAGTTCACTGGTATTAATAGTCATGTGAGAAATGCCAATTTCCTTAGCAATCCTCACTGCCTCTTCATATTCATATGATGGGTATGTCTCTGAACGTGCAGTAACGGCTAGCGCCTTTTCTCCCAACACATCATAACAAACTTTTGCCACAAGGGAACTGTCAACCCCCCCAGAAAAAGCTACTATAACACTTTCCAAAGCTTTCACATTATTTTTTAATTTTTTAAGTTTTTCTTTTGTGTCCATAAGACTTTCTTTGTGCTCTTTGCGTCTCTCTAGTGAATTATTACGATAAATCGAGCATTTTTTGAATCGCCACTCGCGCCCTTATTGCAATATCATCAGATACTTCTACCTGGTAAACCATGTCTTCCAAAGACCACAACACCTTTTCCATGCTAATGAGTTTCATATTGGAACAGTCGGCAAGTTGTGTTATGGCATAAAAAATTTTTTGGGGATTTTCTTTTCTTAAACGATGTAAAATGCCAATTTCAGTACCAATGATAAATTCTTCAGCATTGGTTTCCTTGCAATATTTGGCAATACCTGTGGTGCTGGCAACGTGATCTGCCAATGCAATCACATCTGATGTGCATTCCGGATGGACAACGACCTTGGCGTTAGGATGTTCTAACTTCATTTTAGCAATATGTTCTGCCAGGATTCTATGATGTGTGGGGCAATAACCTTCCCAAAGTATCATTGGCCGATTAAGCCTAGATGACACATAACCGCCCAGGCTCTTGTCAGGGATAAAAATAATTTCTTGGTTTTGGGGAATTGACGACACAATTTTCATTGCGTTAGAAGAAGTGCAGCATATATCGCTTTCTGCCTTTATAGCAGCCGTGCTATTAACATAGCAAACTACTGCAGCATTGGGGTATTCCCTTTTCTTTATCTTGAGCTCTTTAAGAGTTATCATATTTGCCATAGGACATCCTGCGTTTTCATCGGGTAATAACACTAGTTTCTCGGGACAAAGGATTGAAGCTGTTTCTGCCATAAAATGTACGCCGCAAAACACAATTACATCAGCCTTTATCTTTGCCGCCTGCTGGGAAAGTCCCAATGAATCACCGGTAAAATCAGCAATATCTTGCACCTCGCCTCTTTGATAATTATGCGCAAGGATTACAGCGTTTCTTTTTACTTTTAATTCCTTTATTTTCTCTTGTATCGTCGATGCCATTTGTTATGTGAATTGATTGTTTTAGTTAAAATTTCAAACACGAAATCTTGGCTTGGAGGAACAAACGAAAGGTATGTGCTGACACAGAACCTAATGACTTTCTAACTGGCGGAGAGGCCGGGATTCGAACCCGGGGTAGGGATTTTGTCCCTACAACGGTTTAGCAAACCGTCGCTTTCAGCCACTCAGCCACCTCTCCTTTTAAGGTTTTTATTCGGAATTGTTTTTAAAACAAAACAACCACGAATATCCTTGTTGCTATGTTCTAACTGTTTGTGACATTCGTGGTCTTCTTACGGTAAACGATTTAAACTAGTCCCTCTTGGTCCTGTTTGGCAACCGGGATTATCTTTTCAATATTTGTAGTCGACTATAATTTATTTTTACAATAGCACACAACAAGATGTCAAGGTACATCGTGAGCATGGCGGAGGGAGTAGGATTCGAACCCACGGGAGACTTTCGCCTCCAGCAGTTTTCAAGACTGCCGCCATAGTCCACTCGGCCATCCCTCCCTCCTTTTTAAAAGCTGTCTTCTGATTTGCAAATTTCTTCTATAACTTTATTAGCCACAAAAATTGGGGTATTCTTTTGCATCGCTAGCGCAATAGCATCACTTGGCCTGGAATCGATCTCAACGGTAGACCCATTTTGCTGCAATACAATCTTAGCGTAAAAAGTATTATTTCTTAAATCATTAATAACTACTCTTATAACTCCCGCATTCAAACATTCGATAACATTCCCAATTAGGTCATGCGTCAGAGGACGTGGAGTTGTAATTCCTTTAACTGCTCGATCAATTGCCCATGCCTCATTGAGACCAATAACGATCGGGAAACTCCGCTGTCCCCCTCTTTCCGTCAGTACAATGATCTGATGATCGCTTGTCTCAGTAATTATGATCTTCGAGAGTTCCATATGAATCATATGCAATCCCCTCTTTCCCATATTGCCCAAGGAACAAAGCGTAAAAATTAATTACTAAACGCAAATGGATTATTATTGCTTGTAAATTTAAATCTAATTTCCCCAAAGCATTTAATGATGATTGTTATTGTACACGGGCAACTACCCCAAATTCTAGCACATCGACCTCTTTTGTCAAATGTTTTTTGAAACCCATAATGGTTCATTGCGCATCCTCACGAAATTTCAATTAACAACCCTTATGCATCCTATCCGTGTCATTTGTTTAGAAGTAAAGAGAACAGAAATAAATTTCTCGCAATTACATGTTACAGTACCTTTATCCTCATCCCTCCAATCGGAAACTTCGGTTTCAACTACTTTGCGAGACTGCAGAACTTTATTGACACTCCGCAAATCGATTGCTATACTAGCGAAATATCTTATTTATGGTAAATTGATTGCTACTT
>JAGWZR010000133.1 GCA_018968795.1 Planctomycetota bacterium
TGTGCTAAATTGTTTACCATCGCTTTTGAAGTTATGAAAAAATTCCGTATCATGATCCACCACCTCTTGGATACGTGTGTGTGTGCTTCGTTGCGCTCCCGCCTTCGCTCCGCTTCACTTCGCACAAACGTACCCTAGGGTTTACCATACATACCTCATGTGATTCCTTAAACCCTTTAAATTTCTTTTTGTTTTTTATATTACCGATTTCGGACTTTTAATCTTTGATACCATTTACTAACCTGGCTATCTAATCTGCACCACGTTATATTTTCCTCTTATTCAATGTTCTTGGACTTTTACACCACAAAGACGATCCCCTTATTCACCTTATACATTCCCTTCCCTCTTTGCTTCGTACAAGACACTGCGCTAAGAGCGAAGGTTTTTAGACCAATTCCTTCGTTCAACCCTTTACTTCCTTCCGGGTCACAGCCTTCTTTCAATTTCTACACTACTGAAAATAAAAGAAGGCTGTGATCGTTTTGCCTAAATTAATCGTGATGACTTACCGTTTTCCTTATTTTCACAATTGATCCTGAAAATAAAAAAGCCACAGCTTTTAACTGTGGCTTATGGTATTGGATATCGAGAATTATATCTAGGACATGAAAATAATATTTTATGTCCAATTAGTAATAATTATTGATTGTCTTATTTTCAATTAAACGTCTTACATGCTTTCTAAATGATTCTGGGTCATCCTGTACTATTACCCCGCAGGATTTTAACAACTCCCATAGTTCCTGATTGTTTAGTTTACAAAGCCCTAGTCCCCAAAACGAAATTAAAACACTGTTTAGCTTTGTGTATTCAATATCATTTTCTAAAGGCATTTTCTCAATGGCCATTCCTAGCTTTTTAAAAAAACTTGAATTCCCCGCATAGAATGCCTTTCTTATACGCTTGCGTAACCAATCCAAATCAAATAGTGTCTTATCAATTTGTATCGCTTGAAACAGGGATTCGTCATTTCCCTTTTCGGCTTCTTCCAGGAGTTCATCTAACGATTTTTTATGTGTTATGCTTGATACGGTGTTAAATACTTCCGATAGACCTATTTTGATTAAGTTTAATCTATCGAGTCTTTTTCTTTTTATAGACTCATCATTTTCAGTATCCCAATATCCTTTAAACATTACTTGGGTAACTAAAGTTAAAATGTTCATTCCTACATCAAACAGACATCTTTTAAGGTCTATTTCAGGTCTTCTATCAAAATAGGATTTCAGTTTTTCTTCTGTCTCAAAGAAACTAAAAAACATTCTATAATATTCCTTGCTTTCTTTATTTGGTAAGACGTGTATCATCTTGAATAAATACGATTTCTTTTGCTCAAATTTCTTTGCAGTAAAAAACTTCAATATGTACTCAATATCATTACTTGCCCCTAATTTAATAATATCCTTTGTTAGCTTTTTGTTGTATTCATAATCAAACTTAATTTTCTTATGGAGAGAAGGATGTCCTTTTTCTTTCAGAAAATTTAATGAATCATTATCAAGACACAAATATCCTGTGTTAACATTAATGTGAGACCTATCAATAAAGTCTAAATAAACCCTTATGGGTTCATTAAAGGCAGGGTCTATTTTTTCCTTCCAGCTACGGGTCTCTTCCATTTGCATATTTCCCAATTTAAGTTAATAAAATCCCTATTTAGCCCAATTCATTCCCTTCACTCTTCGCTTCATATAAGACACTACGCTCATAGAGAAGGTTCCACACCAATTTCTTCGGCATACCGTCAATCCTTTCCCATAACACAGTATTCTTTCATCTTCTACAAATCAGAATATCAAAGAATGCTGTATTTTGTAATCTCCATAATCCTTCTACCGCGGAAGCCTACGAATCGTATCTACCCTGCCGTGCTTCGTTGCGCTCACGCTTCTCTCCTGCTCCACGAAGCACTTGATTCCTTGTACTTAAAATATTATTGAAATAATTTTCTATATAACCTATACTTCGCTACATACCAAAAGAAGGATAAATTATAATATAGTAATTTTTACAGTATATTCTTCTATAGATTAAACAAGAAGGAGGAACTTGTTTCGTTTAGCAAGCGGGTGGTTTAGCTCAGGAATTATATGGTATCTTTCGGAGCGAACTCAATAACCATTTTGTGTTTTCTCTCAACCGTGCTGACGTGCGCCACCACTTCCGGCGCAATGGCTCAAACTTCAGCCAACGCACCGCTTCCGCCTGCTGAGGACCAACGCTGGAACTGGCACGTCCAGAACACCGACATCGTGCAGGGCTATCCTGGTTTCTCCGCGAAATACTCCGGCCCGAACAGCTTGCCGGCGGGCGGTCAAACGCGCGAATCGGTTTCGCTGGATTTGATGGCTGGCGTTCGCCTTTGGCACGGAGCGGAGGCGCATATTGACGCGATGATGTGGCAGGGATTTGGCGTGAACAACACGCGCGGCATAGAGGGATTTCCCAACGGCGAAGCCTTCCGCCTCGGCACGGATGTTCCGAACGGTACTATCACCCGACTGTTTATTCGCCAGACCATCGGCTTGGGGGGTGAACAGGAAGACGTGGCAGACGATCAGCTTACACTTGCGGGCAAGCAGGATGTTTCCCGGCTCACGCTTACACTTGGACGGATGAGCGCGAAGGACATTTTCGACAACAACGCCTATGCGAACGACCCGTGCACGCAATTCATGAATTGGGCTTTGATGGCGAATGAAGCCTGGGATTATCCAGCGGATGCCATTGGCTACACAACCGGGCTGGCGGTGGAATTAAACCAGCCGAAATGGGCTTTGCGCTACGGATTTTTCCAATTGCCGCGAGTCTCGAATGGGTTGACTGCCGAAGATCGGATTTTCAAATGGCCTTATGACAGTTCAGCGCAGGACGGTCCACTCTTGAAAGCGTGGGGAATGGTGCTGGAATTCGAGCGCCGCTACACCATCAACACTCATCCCGGCGCGGCTCGACTGCTTGCTTACTTGAATCGCGCACACATGGGCAGCTATCAAGCTGCGGTTGATAGCCCGACCCGTCCCGCCGACATAGAAGCCACCCGCGACTACCGCTACAAGTTTGGCTTCGGCGTGAATGTCGAGCAGGAGGTCGCCAAAGACATCGGCATCTTCTCCCGGATCGGTTGGAGCGACGGACGAAATGAAGCGTGGGTCTTCGCCGACGTTGATTACACAGGCACGCTCGGCATCAGCGTCAAAGGTGAATCCTGGCATCGGCCCAATGACACTTTTGGCTTGGCCGGAGTGCTTAACGGCATTTCACGAGCGCATCAGAAATTCTTCCAGACCGGCGGAACGGGAATTCTCGCCGGTGACGGAAATCTTTCCTACGGCTGGGAGAAAATCATTGAAACCTATTACGACTTCCAAATCTGGAAAATCGTTCACGCCGCTTTGGATTATCAGTTTGTCGGCAATCCTGCATTCAATCGCGACCGTGGTCCCGTGTCCGTGTTCGCCGTGCGACTGCATTGGGAGTTTTGATCCTTTGCATTCTTCTCAAAAACACGGAGGGCATGAGTCTGAATGAAGGGGGGAGGGATTCTGTCGGTCACACGTTATTGAAATGAGCGGTCAAGGCAGGGGGGAGAAGAAGCCGGGTAAAGCGGAGGTCAGGTAGCGCAGGAAGAAGAATGGGGAGAAAGCGGAGTGTGGAAGAAGTAAACCCCCAAAAGTTTCGCATAGATCGGAAGTTTCAGGCCTAACGGTCGGTTGAACCCGACGGGAGAACACAGTCTTCGTATGAAGATTTCGAGAATGCTGGAAGTTTCGAGCTATCTCAAGTTTCGTCGGTATTCTCCCGCGGGTTAACCGGGCATTAGCTGAAGGAAAGGGAACGAATATGGCAGTTACGATATGTGGAGTTATCTGGAACGAGCGCGTGGCCTATTGTCAACCCTGTATGACAGATCCCTGCGATGTGCCTGCCTTGAACTTCGTTTTTGTATCGAAGTCATCGTCTATCAGAAACTGGACGTGTATTCGAGCTATGTGCCCTCTGCCATTTTCGAGAAATGGCATTCAAAAGGTCAGGGGTTCGAATCCCCTCAACTCCACCATTCAAGGATTCGTCATTTAACGTTTTTCCCACAACTGTAGTCAAACTGTAGTCAACTCCATTGTAATTGATAGGAATACAAAAGAATTGACAGGATAATTTGTTTTTTGATAACTTATTAAAGGATAAATATTTGCAGTCATATCAGACACAAATTCAGGCACTTATGAAAATACACAAAAATACATAACAGTCTAATTATAAGTTGGGCGTCAATATGAACATTTGAAGGAGGTATCAAATGAGCAAGACATGTGTAGGTCTGGGATCGTTGTTGGCACTATCTATGCTTTGCGCTGTACAAGCTGGAGCACAACAGTCTGCAACGGTGGAAAAGGAACCAAAGACCAAGCTGGAGGCCTTCCAAGCGCAGGCAGGAGCAGTTGTAATTAAAGGTTACTCTCACATCGGCAAAATCACTGAGGCAGGGTTTGTGGAGATTACCGCTATGGAGTTTACAGGCGCCACCACGGGTAAAAAACAAACGGGTGTAGCGATTGATATCAAGGATCCAATAATTGGAAATAATAACCGCTCGTTCATTGACTACGACGAAGTCGATTCTCTTCTAAAAGGAATTGACTACATCTCGAAAGCTACCGCAGATGTCACCAAGGTTGGTCAATTTGAGGCTACATACACGACTAAGGGTTACTTTAGATCGACCACGTATAGCAGCTCAGGCAAGATAGCTGCTTCAGTAAGTAGTGGTTACATAAGACCAGCTCAAGCATTTCTTTCACTTCAGGAGCTTGGTGAATTGCGGGCAATGATAGCGCAGGCCAAGCAGAAATTAGATTCGGTGAAATAGACTCCCAACAATGCGCTCCACCAGACGGCAATTCTGCTTCGCTCCATTGCCGCCGGTGAGCTTTATCGTTAGGAGCCAATAAATAACAACAAAGGGAATAAACATTATGAAACGAAATTTTGACCTTATTCGACGCATTTTGTTAGACATCGAAAAGGTACCGGCTGGTGAGCCTTTTGGCAAAATCAGTTACCCTGAATATGATCAACCCACTATTTATGAACATCTCAACCTCCTTTCTGATGGGGGACTAATAAAAGCCAAAATAATAAAAGCTGGAACAGACATTATAGATGTCCATATTAGCGGCCTGACATGGGGCGGCCATGATTTCTTAGATTCAGCAAAAGACGATTCTATTTGGCAAAAGGCAAAAGACACCGTGCTCAAGTCAACCCCGTCCATTACTTTTGGTATCCTTTTTGAGTGGTTGAAGAACGAGGTAAAACAGAAGTTCGGGCTTCCCTGAGTTCACGGGCACGGGCACGGGCAAGGGCAAGGGTAAGGGTAAGGGTCACATCTTAATTCTTAAATAATTGGCTAGAAATCACTATAATAGCTCGATAGAAAATATCAATATTTATATTTAAGATGTGACCCTTTGCGCTTGACCGGCTATGCTACGCTATGTCTGTTCAGCAGAGGAAATATTGGTTTTGGTTATATTATACTTAACAAGTTTGTTTTGGAGTGTTGTACGCGGTATGTGCAACATTTCGGACATGCGTACCTGGTTACCGTTCGTTTTTTGATATGCCCACAAAAGAAGCTTTTTCTCAGCGGCGCTAAGGGTTTCCTGCAAGTCAATGGAATCAATCGTAGAGAGTTCGATTGGGAATATACCTGAAGGGGTTTCTCCCTCCAAAAGATTTTTGGGTAAGTTTTTGGGTACAATCACATCAGAGGCGCAAAACGCTATGGCGTGTTCAATGGCGTTTTCCAATTCCCGAATGTTTCCTGGCCAATTATACCCTAGCAGTAAATTAAGTGCCTCCTGAGATATTGAGTTAACATAAACATGCTGCTGTGTACTATATTTTTTAATAAAATAAGTTACCAGTAACGGTATATCTTCTTTTCTTTCCCGTAAGGGAGGAAGCTGTATATTGACTACATTGAGCCGATAATATAAATCTTCACGAAAAAGTCCTTCCTGTACCAGTTTTTTAAGGTCTTTTTTGGTTGCGCAAATAACACGAACGTTTATGAAAATTGTTTCCTCGCCGCCGACCCGTTCAAATTCCCGTTCCTGAAGGACTCTTAGGAGTTTGACTTGTATTTCTAAGGGAATGTCATCCACATCATCGAGAAATATTGTGCCTCCATCGGCAAGTTCAAAGCGTCCATGCCTGGTCTTAATCGCGCCGGTAAAGGAGCCTTTTTCATGTCCGAACAATTCACTTTCCAGGATTTCTTTGTTTAAAGCAGCGCAACTGAGTTTTACAAAAGGACCGTCACGTCTGTTACTGTTGTAATGAATAGCGCCGGCAGTAAGCTCCTTTCCAG
>JAGWZR010000134.1 GCA_018968795.1 Planctomycetota bacterium
CCATATCTCAGGCAGAGAAACTAATCCAATAAATTATCAGAACATACCAAGGGTAACTTATTGTTTTCCACAGGTAGCTAGTATGGGACTTACCCAGGAAGAGGCTGAAAATAAAGGATACAAAATAAAAATAGGAAAATTTCCATTCATTGCCAACAGTAAGGCCGTCATTGATGGAGAATATGAAGATGGATTTGTAAAAATCATTACCGATGAAAAATATGGGGAGATATTGGGGGCGCATGCCATAGGGCCAAACGTAGGAGAGCTGATGTGGGGTATATCACTTACCACCATTTTAGAAGGAACGGCCACCGAGTTGTCGAATAACGTATTCCCCCACCCTACTTTATCTGAGGCTATTTTAGAGGCTACTCATGCAGCCGTTGATAGACCCATACATCTATAACTTGAATTTCCCGTATTGAATTTAAGCTTCACAGGTTTTGAAAACAAAGTATGATTCATATTGATTCCCCAGAAGAAAAACATAAATGTTCTATTAGTTTGCTTGCTCGTTTGCACAACCACAGCGAGACAGTTATTCCTTTTGTATTATAAAACTTTATATCATCTCATTCTCAAATAGGTGAGTGCACTAACATGCCCTATCCAAAATGAATAATGAAGCAAAGATTGCCTATTTTTCTATGGAAATCGGCATCTCCAACGATATACCAACATATAGTGGAGGCCTGGGAATTCTTGCTGGCGATACAATAAAATCGTGTGCAGATCTTAAAATACCGCTAGTTGCCGTTACCCTAATCTCAAAAAAGGGTTACTTTCGCCAAGATATTGATAACAACGGGAATCAGATTGAATATCCTATAGATTGGGATCCATCCAAGCTTATGGTACGCTCATCCAAAAAGATTCTGGTTAAAATCGAAGAGCGCGATGTGTATATCCAAACTTGGTGTTATAAAGTGCGAAGCGTCACTGGTGGAGGAGTGGATGTGCTCTACCTCGATACTGATGTTGAAGAAAATACAAAAGAGGATCGTGAAATTACCGCCCATCTATACGGGGGCGACGATTGTTATCGACTAAAACAGGAGATTGTACTGGGAATCGGTGGTGTGCGTGCGCTCCATGCACTTGGATTTCATATCAAAAAGTATCATATGAACGAAGGGCATGCCAGTTTATTGACACTCGAATTACTTTTGATGCATAAAAGAGACGTTGAAAGCGTATGGGATGAGCAGTGGATTTGGGATGTTGATACAGTAAAAGACTTGTGCGTATTCACTACGCATACTCCTATCGACGCTGGACATGACCGATTCTCCTATGATCTTGTAAAAAAAGTGTTAGGTGCGGTAATACCCATGGAACAGTTAAAAAAGCTTGGAGGCGATAATCATCTAAATATGACACGCCTTGCATTAAACTTGAGCAATTACGTCAACGGTGTTGCCAAAAAACACGGCGAGGTATCTAAAACCTTGTTCCCTGGTTACGAAATCAATGCTATTACAAACGGCGTTCATTCATTTACGTGGACATGTGAAAACATGAAGCAATTATATGATAAATACATCCCCGGTTGGGCAAATGAGCCTGAGCTATTTGTTCGTTCAGAGATCATCCCAGACGGAGAATTGTGGGAGGCTCATCTCCAAGCCAAAAACGATCTCGCCAGTTATGTAAAAAAGGCATCCGGTACAGAGATAAGTGGAAGTGCTTTAACCATTGGATTTGCAAGACGGTTTACCTCATACAAAAGGGCCGATTTAATATTTTCAAATCTAGAACGGCTGTTAAAGATAAGCGAAAAGGGACAATTCCAAATTCTCTATGCTGGAAAGGCACACCCAAAAGATACCCCTGGCAAAGACATCATAAAAAGGATTATCGATCTTTCAAAAAATATTAGTAATAAAATCAATATTGTATTTTTAAAGGATTATAATGCAGAAATGGCTTTGAAACTGGTTTCCGGGGTAGATGTCTGGCTCAACACACCATTGCGTCCACGTGAGGCATCGGGTACCAGCGGTATGAAGGCCGCGCATAATGGTGTAATTAATTTTAGTATCTTAGACGGATGGTGGATTGAGGGGCACATCGAGGGAGTCACAGGTTGGTCTATAGGTCCCAAACCGCTAGAATCCTCACTTACGAATACCAATGATATGATAGACGCCGAAGATCTGTACAACAAATTGGAAAATACAATTGTCCCAATGTATTATCATGACAGAAATCAGTGGATAAAAATCATGAAAAATTCAATCGGCAAGGTTGCTTACTATTTTAATAGTCACCGCATGATGCGCCGATATGTGACTGAGGCTTACATACGATAAACATATGTTGAAACCTCACGCGAACATTAGGACCATCATCTTTGACCTAGACGATACTCTTTACGATTGTAATGGTACACTTGTATTGCGGGGCAGAAGACAAGTTGCCAAAACAATTGCCAAAATGATTAACTGCTCTGAAGAGGAATCATATCATTTGCAAACAGAAATCGAAGATAAGTACGGGATAAGGGCTAATGTCTACGAAAAGATCGTAGCTCTTTACAATCTTCCAAATAGATATGCAAGGGAATTATTAGAAGAATTTATTCACGTAGATATTTCCAACATCACCCTCTTTCCTGACGTAATGAACACTCTAAAACAAATGAAGTCTCAGGGCTACAAGCTAATTCTTGTCACTTCGGGGGAGAAGCAAGTACAGAAAAAGAAGATTGACGTGCTAGGATTAAATGACAATTACTTTGATGAGATATTGATTACAGATAGAACTAATGGTCAGACAAAAAGGAATTGTTTTAAAGAAATCATACAACGGTATAATTTGAAGCCGGAAGAAATCGTCTGTATAGGTGATAAGATAGATGATGAATTAGCCGCCGGCAAATCTCTGGGAATGGTTACGGTGATGTTTGAACATGGTAGGCATTATAAGGCATATCTAAAAGAGCAGGGTAAACATATAAACTTTAATTATTCCATTAAACGTATTAAAGACCTTTTGGAAATTTTAAATTTGGAAACGAGCTAATCTTAAAATGCAATATTATACTACCATCCCAATAATAACTCCTTCAAATACCAGTTTTCCATCCACCACCCCCTGGGTATCAAAGATGGCCCTTCGTGAACGCAATTCCTTATTTTTTGCTATCAGAATGAGTTTATCGCCAGGCACAACTTTTCCACGGAATTTGACTTTATCAATACCGCCGAAACCCAGGAATCGATCGTCGTGGGTAGTTTTTTTATAATAATAGGTACAGAGTTGTGCAGCGGCTTCTAGCATGACTACACCAGGCATAAGTGGACGGCCAGGAATATGTCCCCTCACCCAGAACTCATTGTGTGAAACGTTCTTATAACCTACTATAATACGGTTTTTTGGGTCGAACTTTACAATACCACTCAACTGTTCCATCTCGAATCGGTGCGGTATGACAGCACGAATATCTTCTATATCTACCGCGGCTTTATTTAAATCCAAATTACTTAAATCTGTTAAAATATCCTGTGGCATTGTTAATATCAGCAAAGTTGTAAATCTTTAAAACTATACTAATCAACGTAAAACTCGAATTATGTTAATGACAAGCCATCGGCCTGTCAATTAAAATTTAATCTTAACTTATGATAATACGAAAATTTAATTGACAATTATAAGGTATTCTAGTATATATAAATATCAATTCTACCTCTTTATCTTCATAGAATATTTCGTAGTAAATAATGTGTAATATATTATTTATTAAAGAAAGGAGGGAATCGGGTTGAAAAAGTTATATGTTTCATTACTGCTATTGGGCAGCCTAATGTTTGGAATTGGATTAGCGAACGTACCGATTCTTATCAAATCTGCGATAGCAGGCGCTTGCACATGTCCACAGGGATGTCCATGCAGTCATTGTGCTGGAAAATCTAAGGACTGCAAGTGTTAGAAAAAATAAGTACCGTACTTTATCTCTATAATTTTTGATAATTAGTCGAGAGGAGAGTGAGAAAATGTTGAAGAAGATTGGTGTGACGATGGCGTTTGTGGGTGCATTAATGTTCACTGTGGGCATTGCTAATACTTTTGCTGCGGCTTGTGGTTGCCCAAAAGATGCAAAGTGTGCAGAGAAATGCGAAAAGGGAAAGACGGACCCTTGCAAGTGTAAACATTAATATTCTAGAGAGTTTTTTACTACTATTCGTTTTGTAACATAAAAGCGCCTTATTAAATAAGGCGCTTTTAATTTTCAAAGTTTAAGGAATCAAAGCAAATGAATACTTTTATGGCTAAAAATAAGGATGTAAAGAGGAATTGGTTCATAGTAGATGCCGATAACAAGATCATGGGTCGGATGTTAACAACCGTTTCAAGGGTTCTTCAGGGTAAACACAAGCCTGAATATACCCCGCATGTTGATGTGGGAGATTTTGTTATTATTACTAATGCTAGCAAAGTAAAACTCACAGGGAAGAAGATGAAGGAGAAAATTCATTACTACGTAACTGGTTTCCAGAGTGGTCTACGAAAGCGGATGGTTGGGAAAACACTCGAGACATCACCGGAAAAGGTCTTTCACCGATCGGTAAAAAGAATGCTGCCAAGATCAAGACTCGGAAAAGATATGTTAAGCAAATTAAAAGTCTATGCGGGTGCCGAGCATCCACATCAAGCACAGCAACCAAAAGAGTTGATTATTCGTAATTAATCGAAGGAGAGAAAAGTGGCAGGAGAACAATATATTTGGGGTACAGGGAGACGTAAGACATCTATTGCAAGGGTAAGGCTAAAAAAAGGAAATGGTAAGATACTTGTAAACGATAAGGATTTAGATAGCTATTTCCCCATTGATCGGGAAAGAGGCATGGTAAGGATTCCACTGAAAACCACAAAAACACTGGAGGGATTTGATGTATTGGCGAATGTCAAAGGAGGAGGCATGTCCGGTCAAGCCGGTGCAATAGCTCTTGGCATTGCGCGAGCGTTATCTAAATCAGACAAGACATTCGTTGACAGTTTGCGTGAAGGCGGTTTTTTAACGAGAGACAGCAGGATGAAGGAACGGAAAAAATATGGTCAAAAGGGAGCGCGAAAGAGCTTCCAGTGGACAAAACGATAATACGTTTTCTCATTCCACTTTTTGGTATCGGCTGTACTTCTTATCAAACGATATAGATAGAACTATAATACTCTAAGAAGAATAACCTCGGTTTTACATTACCTTGCTTAAACTTGCCCTGTTTGATGTAAACCGTTTGAGTTCTGATAATATTGTGCTGATAGCTTGATACCTTCTTCGAAGACAATTGTTGGTTTCCACCCGAGTTCTTTCCTTGCCTTTGAGCTATCCAAACTTATGTGATCAATTTCGCCGGGACGTTTTTGACTAAAAATGGGCTCAATATTGGATGCAAGAATCCTTCTAACAGTGCGAAACACATCCAAGTCTGAAATTTCTTTACCCCATCCAAGGTTGTAAATCTTTCCCTTACCCATAGTATCATTTAGGGCGCACACATTCGCCATTATAATGTCATCCACATAAACATAATCCCGAGTTTTAGAACCATCGCCAAAAATTGTGGGACGTATATTCTGAAGTATTTGCTCGCTAAAGATTGCAACAACCCCAGCTTCTCCATGGGGGGACTGCCTTGGTCCGTACACATTTGGATATCTTAATACGGTAAAATTTAAGTTATATAATTTATAAAAGACTGATAAATAATGTTCCACCGTATGCTTGCTAACACCGTACTGCGAAAGAGGTTCAACAGGATAAGTTTCACTAACGGGCAAGTCCTTTGGTTCTCCATAGACAGCCCCTCCAGTCGAAGCGTAGATAAACTTCCTGACTTGATATTTTCTTGACAATTCACAGAGGTTTAAGGAACCAAGAATATTGATATTAGCATCGTAAACAGGCGTCTCCACCGATTTACGAACATTGACATGGGCAGCGTGATGATCCACAATTTCTGGTTTTTCCTTCTTGAATACCTCTTCTAAAGCAGCAGCATCACAAATATCTATCTGATAAAATACTGCATCAGGATTAACATTTTCTTTTCTTCCCGCAGAAAGGTTATCGATCACAACTACACGATGTCCATCTTCAGCCAAACGATCTACTAAATGGGAAGCAATAAAACCAGCACCACCTGTTACGAGTACTCTCATTCAATGCCCCTTTCTACACAATTTATTTGGTCTTACGTTAGAAGAAAACTGAGAGAACAATGGTATTTCCAAAAATAAATTCTGCTCCTATTTAAAAGAATCTGAATTTCTTTTAACAATCGAAACGAAAACCTACCATATCAAAATCGTACCTAAAAATTAAATCCCCTAAACAAAGTCTTATTGTAATATACATTCTTTGTG